>JBDKHE010000402.1:0-6772 GCA_039797805.1 Verrucomicrobiota bacterium | reverse complement strand
CGGACATGAAAAACAACGCCGCCGGGCCGAGGAGGAGCTGCGCTGGCGGACGGCCTTCTTTGAGGCCCAGGTGGAATCGGCGATGGACGGGATCGTCGTGGTCGATCATCACGGAAAAAAGGTTCTGCAAAACCGACGCCTGAGCGAACTCTGGAAGATCCCGCCGGAAATTGCGGCCAATCCGGAAATCGCCGTCCAGATCCGTTTTCTGACCGACCGGGTGAAGCACCCCGTGGAGTTTGCGGAGAAAATCGCCTACCTTTTTGCCCACCCGGACGAATTCAGTCGCGATATCATCGAACTGAAGGATGGCACCGTGCTGGATCGCACCTCCTTTCCGGTGTGGGATAAGCAAGGCAACTATTACGGTCGCATCTGGGCCTCGCGGGACATTACCAACCAGCGGTTGCTCGAGGCACAGCTCCGTCAGTCGCAGAAAATGGAGGCCATCGGCCAGCTCGCCGGCGGGGTCGCCCACGATTTCAACAATATCCTGGCCGCGATCATGATGCAGGCCGACCTTGCCACCTACGACACCAACCTGCCGGAAACCACGCGGGAAACCCTGGACGACATCAAGGCTGCCACCAAACGCGCGGCCAACCTCACCCGCCAGCTCCTGGCCTTCAGCAGCCGGCAGGTCCTGCAGACCGGCCAGCTCAACCTCAACGACATCGTCACCAATCTGGTCAAGATGCTGCAACGCGTCCTGGGCGAGGACGTGACCCTGCAGCTCAATCTGCATCCGCGCCCCCTCTTCACCCGGGCCGATGCCGGCATGCTCGACCAGGTCCTGCTCAACCTGGTCATCAACGCCCGCGACGCCATGCCTAACGGCGGGCGCCTGACCATCGAGACGGGAGAAAAAAACGTTACCCCTGCCGACATCGCCACCCAACCCGATCTTACCGCCGGCGATTATGTCATGCTCAAGGTCACAGATACCGGCTGCGGCATGTCTCCAGAGGTGCAGGCGAGGATCTTCGAGCCTTTTTTCACCACCAAGGAGGTCGGCAAGGGCACCGGTCTGGGGCTCGCCACAGTTTTTGGCATCGTGAAGCAGCATCGCGGCACCATCTCGGTGCAAAGCGTCGTCAGCGAGGGCACGACCTTCACGATCTTGCTCCGGGCCGAGTCCGTCCGGGCTAGCTCCCCGATGGCGGAAACACCCGCCACCGAGCCCCGGGGCGGCCATGAGTCGATCATCTTGGTTGAAGATGATCATGGTCTGCTTGCCATCACCCGAAAGGTTCTGGAACAAGCCGGTTACAAGGTGTTGCCGGCCTCGAACGGTCCCGAGGCCGTCCGCCGCTGGGGCGATCCGGCCATCAAGGCCGACCTTTTGCTCACCGACATCGTGATGCCCGGCGGCCTGAACGGTCGGGAGGTCGCGGCCGAATTCAAGAAGACCCGCCCCGGGCTGAAGGTGCTGCTCACCAGCGGATACAGTGCGGAGTTCGCCGGCAACGAGGTCCGGCTCAGCTCCGGCGAGAATTTCATCCAGAAGCCGAGCCCCCCGGAACGGCTGTTGGAGACGATTCGCCGGTTGCTCGACGCCTGAAGCCGGCCGGACCGCCCTCTCCGCGATTGACCTGTTCGCCTCTCCGGTTTCCCATTCCCTCTCATCATGAGCCTGACCATCAAACCCAAATCCTCCTGTCTCTATGACCAGATCTCGCTCGGCGAGGTCATGCTGCGCCTCGATCCCGGCGAGGGTCGCATCCGCACCGCCCGCAGCTTCCAAGTGTGGGAAGGCGGCGGCGAGTACAACACCTCCCGCGGTCTTCGCAAATGCTTCGGCCTGAAGACCGCCGTCGTCACCGCCTTCGTCGACAACGAAGTCGGCCGGCTCGTCGAGGACTTCATCATGCAGGGTGGCGTCGCCACCGATTTCATCAAGTGGCGGGAGGATGACGGCATCGGCCGCACCGTGCGCAACGGCCTCAACTTCACCGAACGCGGCTTCGGCATCCGCGGCGCCGTCGGCAATCCCGACCGCGGCAACACCGCCGCCTCGCAACTGAAGCCTGGCGACATCGACTGGGAGCACATCTTCGGCAAGCTCGGCGTCCGCTGGTTCCACACCGGCGGCATCTATGCGGCCCTCTCCGAGTCCACCGCCGCCGTCACCATCGAGGCGGTCAAGGCGGCCAACAAGCATGGCACGATCGTCAGCTACGACCTCAACTACCGTCCCTCGCTCTGGAAGACCATCGGCGGCCTCAAGAAGGCCCAGGAGGTCAACCGCGAGATCGCCAAGTACGTCGATGTCATGATCGGCAATGAGGAGGATTTCACCGCCTCCCTCGGCTTCGAGGTCAAGGGCGTGGACCACAACATTTCCAAGATCGAGACCGGCGCCTTCAAGGCGATGATCGAGACCGCCGTGAAGGAATTCCCGAACTTCAAGGTCGCGGCCACCACCCTGCGCGGCGTCAAGACCGCCACCATCAACGACTGGTCGGCCATCCTCTGGCACGACGGCAAGTTCCACGAGAGCCGCAAGTACGACAACCTTGAGATCCTCGATCGCGTCGGCGGCGGCGACTCCTTCGCCTCCGGCGTGCAGTTCGGTTTCCTCGAGTTCAACGACGCCCAGAAGGCCGTCGACTACGGTGCGGCCCACGGCGCCCTGGCTTCGACCACCCCTGGCGACACCTCGATGGCCACCCGCAAGGAGGTCGAAAAAACCTTCGGCGGCGGCGGCGCCCGCGTGGTCCGCTAAAGAATCCGCCAACTGCGCCGCCCTGAGCTCGTCGCATGGGCGGCGCCCGCGTGGTGCGGTAAAAGGTAGGGGCGTCGCTCGACGACGCCCGTCTTCCCCCCCTCCTCCTTCGCCCGGGCCTCACCGCCCGGGCTTTTTCATGTCTAGAGGACGCTCTCTCGCTCGCCACTGTCCGTCGCCGGTTGGAGGGCTGGTCTCCCGACCAGCCGCGGCCGGTAAGCCCCTCGACTGGCTCGGGGTCCTGTGCCTGTAGAACGGAGATACCGGCCCTCCACTTCGAACAGCTGGAGCGCGGGCGACCGGCCCGAGTGGATTTCAGTTAAAGCCTCGCGACCGGACCGAAGATTTCATTGCCTGCTCCTCGGCTGGTTCACCCCCCGCCGTAACCGCTCCCCCCGGTGCTCGTCTTCAACTCACCCACCCATGTCCACCCCTCGCTGCCTGGTCCGCCCCGCTCTCGCCCTGCTCTTGCTCACCGGCGCTTTGTCCGCCGTGGCCGCCGACGCCCCCCGTCCCTGGGAGAAGGACGCCTTTCTCCCCGTCACCGAAGCGCGCATCGCCGCACTGCCTGCCGCCGAGCAACCCGCCTGGCGCGCCTACTGGCAACAGTCCCTTGAACGCGCGAAGGGCTTGGGCACCCGTGACCTCGTCGACCGCACCCCAAACAAGCCGGTGCCTGTCGGCACATTCAGCGGCGGATCCTACAGCAAGGGCGTGAAGCTCAACGCTCCCGCGGCCTGGTACGCCTCGGAAGAGGCCCGCACCGTCGCGGACAAGGTCGTCCAGTGGCAGCGCCCCACCGGCGGTTGGGTCAAAGGTGGCGACTACTCCCGCGCGCCGACCCCTGCCGACGACCATCATGATGCCTGGAGCAACGGCACCTTCGACAACGACGCCACCTTGTACGAGATGCGCTTTCTGGCCCTCGTGGCCCAGGCCGCCGGTGAGGATCCGCGCGCCGCGGCCTGGCGCGCCTCGTTTCTCCGCGGCCTGGACTACATCTTCGCCGCCCAATACCCCAACGGCGGCTTCCCGCAGATCTATCCGCTCGTTGGGTGGTACCATGACGCCATCACCTACAACGACGACGCCATGGTCCACATTCTCGAGTTGTGCCGCGACATCGCGGAGAACCGGCCCGAGTTCTCCTTCGTGTCACCCGCCTTGAAAGCCCGCGCCGCCGCATCCCTTGAGCGGGGCATCCAGTGCCTGCTCGCGACTCAGTTGCGGGACGCGTCCGGTCAGCTCACCGTCTGGGGCCAGCAGCACGATCCGCTCACCTTGCAACCCTGTGCCGCCCGCAACTTCGAGCCGATTTCCGCCTGCTCCAATGAGAGCTACGGTCTCGTGAAATTCCTCATGACCATTCCGGCGCCGACTCCGCAAATCATCGCTTCCATCGAGGGCGCCGTGCGCTGGTTTCCCGCCCACTCGCTCCACGGGTTGGTCTGGGACCGCCGGCGCGCCGAGCCCGGCCTGCAAGCAAGCCCCGGCGCCCCGGATCTGTGGTCCCGCTACTACGAACTCGGCACCGACAAGCCCATCTTCAGCGAGCGCGACCGCATGGTGCACTACGACGTGAGCGAAATCAGCCTCGAACGCCGCAAAGGCTACGGCTGGTTCAACACCCTCGCCAACGACCTGCCCGCCGCCTACGCCGCGTGGAAAGCAAGACTCCCGTCGAAGTGATCGCCCTGCCTTGCATCTCACTCTTGATCTTTCTCTCGTTCTCGCCCCCATGAATCTCCGCTCCCCCGCCGCTTTCCTCTCGGGCCTCCTGCTTCCCCTGCTGGCCAACGCCGCCACAGCTGACCCCGTGATCTGGAAGGTATCCCAGCCGGACCAGATCGCCGGTCACACCACGACAATCCACGGCAGCCCCACCGCCGCGCCTGGCGAAGGCCTCAAGTTCAACGGCACCACCGACGCCGTCTTCCTCGACACGAATCCGATCGAGGGACTCCGCGAATTCACCATCGAGATCAATTTCCGGCCCGACGCCGACGGCCCGGCCGAACAGCGCTTCTTTCACATCGAGGACAAGCACAAGTCCCGTCTGCTGTTCGAAACCCGCATTCTGCCAGGCGGTCTCTGGGCCCTGGACACCTTTCTCTACGCCAACGACGACCACAAGCTGGCCTTGCTCGACCGCACCAAGACCCATCCCTGCGGCCAGTGGACCTGGGTGTCCCTGACCTACCAAGACGGCAAGATGACCCACGCCATCAACGGCGTGCCCGAGCTCGCCGGCGAAGTCGTCTTCGCCCCGATGACCGCCGGCGTCACCTCCATCGGTGTCCGCCAGAACCTCGTCCATTGGTTCAAAGGAAACATCCGCGAGATCCGCATCCACCGGACCGCTTTGTCAACCGAGGCACAACAACGCAACTAGGCTTGGAGATCTACTCAGCAGACCGTTTTTCTGCTTTTGTGTCTTGGCGATGAGTTGATCTTGTTTCACCCTTCACTCGGGTGAAGCCCTAGAGGGACCAACGCCTCCATGAGACTCCAATCCAAGCTCATCGTCGGTTTTGCGTTGGTGACCAGCATTACCTTGCTCGCCTCGGGCATTGGCTACTGGCAGACTCGCAAGCTCTCGTCTGCTCTCTATGAAGTAGGGGTGGTCAGGCTCTCCAGCAGCCAAGCCTTGGACCGGATCTTCGAAGCCAAGACTTCGCTCGATGCTTCTAAGCGTGAACTGATGCGCGCCACCACCCTGCGCCGCATCGCGGAGGAAATGAAAGCCGCGGGCGCGCCTGCGCTGGCCCCGCTCCCGCCCAACGCCGTGGTGGTCGACGACAACACCAAAGACGGCCCCCAGAACTGGGGCGAAATCCTGACGGAAGAACTTCGTCGGCAACAGAACTCCTGGCAGCGCGCGCAGAAAGGCTGGGAGGAATATGCCGCCCTCCCCAAAACGCCCGCGGAGGCCGCCTTGTGGCGCGCCGCTTCCGCGGCCTGGTCGGATTGGCGCGCCAGCTACGAACGGGTCATGGCCCTCCTCGTGCGCGCCCGCGACAGCGGCGATCTCTCCCAACTTCTCGCCGCCCACAATGAAAACCAGGACAGGTTGTTCGATCTGTCCCGCGAATCACGGAACAATCTGACCAAACTGGTCGACTTGAACGAGCAGATCGCGGCCGAGGTCAAGCAGTCCTCCATCGCCAGCCAGCACGATGCCGAAGTCATGCAACGGTTCATGCTGGGAGCCATCGGGCTGAGCGTGCTGGCCGCTTGTGGCGGCGGAATCTTTATCAGCCGTAAAATCTGCGACAGTCTCCGGCCCATGGCCGACGCCTTCACCCGCATCGTGCGTGGCGATCTGGAAATCCGCGTGCCCGTGACCTCCCGGGATGAAATCGGCGACATGGCGACCGCCATGAACGGCATGGTCGAATCGCTCCGCCACACCGAGTCCGCCCGGAAGCTCGCCACCGACAGCCTCGCGGAGACCGCCGACCGGCTCGAACTCGCGCTGAAGACTTCCCGGCTGGGGGTGTGGCGCCGCAATCTGCGCACGGGCGCAGCCGAATGGGACGCCCGCATGTTCGAACTCTTCGGCCTTCCCCCCGGCCCGGCCGGACCCGACCGACCGGCGGTCTTGGCCCTGATCGCCCCGGAAGACCTTGACGCCGTCTCCGCCTATTGGTCCCAGACTCCCCAGCCCGGCAAAACCTACCAATATCGCTTTGGTGTCATTCGCCCGGATGGCCGGCGCCGTCAGTTTGAAGCTTATGGGCGCGTGCAGGAGATGCCCGGCCATCCCCCGGAATGGGCCATCGGCGTGGTGGGCGATATCACAGAAATTGTCGAGGCGACCGCCGAATCCGCCCGGCTCCGCGAACGCCTCGCCACCGCCAAGGGCATGGAGGCGCTGGGCGCGCAGGCGGCTCGCGTCGCGCATGATTTCAACAACCTGCTGACCAGCATCAGCGGCCACATCGACCTGGCCACCCTCAGTCTGCCCGCCCAGCATGAGGCCACCGACTTGCTCAAGGAGGCCCGCGTGGGCGCCCGCAGCGCCCGCGATCTCGTGCTGCGCCTCAT
>JBDKHE010000401.1:0-3257 GCA_039797805.1 Verrucomicrobiota bacterium | reverse complement strand
AGGAGCCGGTTCCGGATCCTTCTTACCCGGCCACCATCATGATCGTGGATTTGCGCAAGGAGCTGCCCGGTCTGTTTGATTACTCGAGCTGGAAGGACCTGCTCACCCTGACCCCGAGCGGCATCGCCGTGCTCGGCAGCAAAGGGGCGCAGGGCAACGGTGGCATGGGGCGGGCGATTTCGCCGGCCATGGATTTTTCGCGCATGACCTTTGTCGAGGTGGCCCTCGGCACGATCCCGGGCAACGAGGTGCCGCAGATCACCGTCGCGCTGAACGACGCGGACGGCACCCAATTCACGGCCCGCATTAACGTCGATCAACTTGTCCCCGGCCAACCTGTCTGGATGCGGGTCCGCCGTGAGGATTTCCGCCTCAACCCCGGCGAGCGGGGCGCGGACGGCGAGATGGATTGGACCAAGGTCGCCACCTGGCACCTGCAGGGAGACTGGAACACGAAGAAACCCTGCAAGGTGATCTTCGTCGCGATGCGCGAGCGCAGCTGAGCCGGCTCAGGGCGCGCGGCCGAACTGTTTGCGGAAGGCGCTGACCAGCTCCTGCATCTGCTCGGGCGGCACGCGCGGTTGGTTGCGGGCGGCGGTCACCCGGCGCTGCGCCTCTTCCTCGTTGCCGCTCATGATGGCGTGCAGGGCGAGTATGCCCAACGCCTGCGGGTGCGCCGGCTCGGTGAGGAGGACGCGTTCCATCTCCGCCAGACCCTCGGCGTTGCGCCCGAGGCGGAAGTAGAGGTTGGCGAGCTCGAGGTAGGCGTCGGGCTCGTTGGGTCGGAAGCGGATGGAGGTCTGAAACTCGGCGATGGCCTCGGGGATGCGGCCGGCCTGCTGAAGGTTGCGGGCGTATTGCAGGTGCAGCCCGGGTGATTGCGGACATTGGCGCAGTCCCTCGGCGAGAGTCCGGGCCGCGTCGGCGGCATCGCCCAGCACGGCCTGCAAGGCGCTGAGGTTGGCCCAGCCATCGGAAAAATCGGGCGCCAGCTCGGTGCAGCGGCGCAGGTGCCAGATGGCGCCTTTCCGGTCGCCCTGGGCGATGAGGAGGGTGCCGAGTTGGAAGCGCACCGAGACATCGTCCGGCGCGACCTCGACCGCGCGCTCGAGCAGACGGCGGGCCGTGGCCTGGTCGCCGTTGCGCCCGATGGCCCCGGCGGCGAGGGACAGGCGGTAGGGCTCGAAGCAGTCCTCGATCAACGAGTCGAACCACGGGTCGTCGGCGTCGCGATAGGCGCCGGAGGCCTTGGCCATGGCGCGAATTTCGGTGGCCCGCTGTGTGAGACCGAGGCGCTCATAAAGGCTCACGATCAGGTCGTAGCCGAGGGTGTAGTTGGTCCGGCGCACGACCAGCTCGAGCCGCGGGCGGGCCTGCTCCCAGCGGCCGGCCTCCAGGTCGAGCCGGGCCAGGCCGAGCAAGGCATAGGGATTGTCCGGCTCCAGCTTGAGGGCCGTCTCGTAGGCGGCGGCAGCTTCCTGCGGGCGGTTGGCCTTGAGGAGGCTGTCACCGCTGCGCAACTGGGCGGGCAGATAGCCGGGGGCCAGGGCGTGCACCTGTTTCCACAGCGCCAGCGCCGGATCGATTTCGCCGTAGCCCGCGAGGATGGTCGCATGCAGGTGCGGCCAGCGCGGCTCCTTTGGTTCCAGTTTCTCCAGCCCCTCGTAGCAGCGCGTGGCTTCCTCGAGAAAACCGTTGGCGTGGTACACGCGGCTGAGTTCGCGAAAACCGCGGGCGGCTCCGAAACGGCTCCGCGCATGCGCGTCGGCCAGCAGCACGCGCTCGCGCAGGGCGGCCGGGGCCGTGCTGAGATCGGGCAGCGCCGGGAGCGAGGCGGCGACCCGGTCCCGGACCTGTCCGGTGTGCCAGAACCAGACGCCGGTGACGGCGAGTGCCACTGCTAGCAGGACGACAAGAATGGTTTTCATCTTCATGGCCGGTCGGTGCGCCGCCAGAGCGTGACGCGGCTGAGGCCGTCGTAGGGCGGATAGATGTAGAAACCGCCGGTGACCAGCGAGGGCCGGCCGGTGCCGTCAAAATCCCCGACGGCAAGGGTGATGAGATCCTTCGGGGTGCGGGCGAGGACGATCGGTTCGAAGTTCATGCGCCCATCGTTGCGGAACCACATCAGCGAGATGACGTCGCGGTTGCGGTTGTTCCAGTCGGCGTAGGCGGCGACGGTCACGACATCGATGTTGCCGTCGCCGTCGAGATCGACGGCCTGCGGGCTGTAGGCGCCGGGCAGGTTGCCGATGCGGTGGTAGCGGAAGCCGGCGGTCGCGGTGTTCTCCAGCCACTGCACGCCGTGCCAGGGTCGCGGTCCGGGGGTGGCGGCGGGGCCGAAGCCGTCGCCGTTGGTGAACACGATGTCGGGCCGGCCGTCGCGGTTGAAGTCGACCACGACCATGCCGCTGCTGCCGTAATCCTCGTTGGTCGAGCCCCAGATCCGGGTGGGGGTGAAGCGGCCGTTGCCCTCGTTCTGGAAGTAGTGGATTTCCTCCCACTGTTGGGAGATCTGGGCGACGATGTCGGGCAGGTGGTCGCCATTGAAATCGGCGACGACGACGTTGATGGCGCCGGAAAGCTCGAGCAGCACATGGCGCTTGAATTCCCACGGGCCGGTGCGCTCCAGCCAGCTGATCTCGCCCTGGTCATAGCCGAACTGCCCGAGTACGAGATCCATCCGGCCGTCGCCGTTCAGGTCGGCGGCGCGCGCATCGGTCACGCGCGAGGTGTTCTCCAGCACGACGTGCGGCGTGAAGTTCTGGTGGCCGTCGTTCTCAAGGACGAACACCGTGCCGATGCGGTCGTTGTGCGGGAAGACGACGGACATGCTCGACACGATCACGTCGAGATCACCGTCCCCGTCCATGTCGGCGGCTTCGACATGCACCGGCGCCTTCATGTCCTTGGCGAGCAGCTTCTCCTCGAACACGCCGGGCGCGGTCTGCCGCAGCCAGCGCACCTCGTTGTCTTGGGCTTCGCAAAAGAGGATGTCCATCCGGCCGTCCTGATCGAGATCGACGGCGCACACATGGGCGATCCATGGCGGCCGGCCGATCGCCCCGCCGATGGGTTCCGGTCGGAACAGTCCCGAGACCGGCGTCGGCGTCCGGACCACCGCGGCCGCGGTCGAGGGTTTTTGCGGTGCGCAGGCGCACAGCCACCCCAGGGCGAGCACGGCGGCGGCCGGAAGGAGCCGTCGTGCGCTGGACACGGCGAAGGAGCGACGAACAGGCGAGGGGAGCGGCAGGGGC
>JBDKHE010000400.1:0-3910 GCA_039797805.1 Verrucomicrobiota bacterium | reverse complement strand
TTCCTGGGCGTGGCGCGCGGACAATTCCTGGTGAACGAGGGTTACACCCGTTTCTATCTGGCCGCGACCGGGGCGGGCCTGTTCGTCAATGTCGTCCTGAATTGGATCCTCATTCCCCGGCATGGAGCCTGGGGCGCGGCGCTCGCCACCGTGATCGGGCAGGCCGTGGCCGCCTGGTTGTCGTCGTTTTGCTTTGCTCCGGTGCGTTCGTCTGCATGGATGCAGGCTCGTGCGTTGTTAATTCCTTTCCGCTGGTTTCGCTATGTCCATCGCCCCTGAGCCGTCCCGCCCTCTTTCGCCCGCCGCCAAGGCGATGCGTTTTCTGCGGCTTCTGTTGCGGCCAGCCGTGGCGCGGAAACTGGGCACTTTGGTGACCGAGGGCTATCTAGCCCGGACGGGTTGGGTTCGCAGCGTCCAGACCGGCAAAGTCGTAGGAGAGGACCAGCAGGCGCTGCCGTGGCTGACCTATCCGTGTGTCGATTTCCTCGCCCCCCGGCTGGGTGCCGATTGGCAGGTTTTTGAATTCGGAGCCGGCGCTTCAACCTTGTTTTTCTCGCAGCGGGTGCATGCGGTGACGTCGGTCGAGCATGATGAAGTCTTTGCCACCAGCCTCCGTGGCAAACTTCCCGCGCACGCCCGACTGCTCGTGCGGCGGGCCGGATCTGAGACCTATGCCGGAGCATTGTGGGAGTGTCCCCAGCCACCCGATCTGGTGCTGGTTGATGGAGTCGACCGCCCGCAATGCCTGGACGTGGCGCTGCAGTGCCTGTCGGCGAAGGCGGTGCTGGTTCTCGACGATGCCGAGCGCGAAGAATACTCCGAATCCATCGGACGGTTGAAGAAAGCCGGCTACCGGGGATTGGAGTTCTGGGGTTTGGCCCCGGGTGTGGTCACCAGCAAATGCACGATGGTGTTCTATCGGCCGGAAAACGTGCTGGGCCTCTGAGCATGACAATCCCGGTGATCCTTTTCGCCTATGCCCGGACCGGCCATTTGCGACGGGTGCTCGACTGTCTGCGGGAGAATCAGGTGCCGCTGATCCTGGCGTTCGCGGACGGGGCCAAGGGTGGGGATGACGCGGCGGCCGTCGAGAGCACGCGTGCCCTGCTGCGGGAGATTGATTGGTGCAAGGTGGAACTGGTCGAGCGTGCCGCCAACCTTGGTCTCGGACGCAATGTGCTGGCGGGAGTCACCGAGGTGGCGAATCGCTATGAGGCTTTCATCGTCTGGGAGGACGATCTGGTCTGCGTGCCGGGCACCTACGCGTGGGTTTGCGCCGCCCTGCGACATTACCGGTCGGAACCGCGGGTCATGAGCGTCTCGGCCTGGACCCATCCGCGCATCACGCCAGCAGGGGCCGGCGCATCGCCTTATTTTGACGCCCGGGCCGATTGTTGGGTCTGGGGTGGCTATGCGAGATCCTGGCGGGGCATGGAGCAACCGGCGCTCGAGAAGCTGCGGGCCTGGACAAGCGCTGGCCAACCCCCGGATGCCTACGGTGCGGACCTGCCGAGGATGGCCCGGGAGGAGGCGGCCAAGAACATCTGGGCGGTGCGCTGGCTGTATCATCATTTGCAGCACGGAGGACTGTGCCTCCGCCCACCCTGGAGCATGGTGGAACATATCGGTTTTGACGTGACGGCCACCAACGCGGCGGCTGCCACGGCGTGGGCCAATGCGGCTTTGCGCGCCGCGCCGGAAATCCCGGCGGTCTGGCCCGAAGCGGTTGAACATCCCGATTGTCGACAACTCTGGCAGACCGCGGTGCGGGCAGATCAGGTGCCGCTCTGGCGCCGGATCATCCGCTACCTCATCCGGCGATGACCCTGTCGTGGAAAGCGCTAGCGCGAAAGTTGCTGCCGTTGGCCTGGCGCGAATGGTGGCGGCAGCGTTTTGGCTGGAAATGGTTTCGCGGGGATTGCGCCGACTGGCGGGAGGCGTTGGCGCAATCCAAGGGTTATGCGGACCAGGCGGGCATCAGTCGGGTCGTCGACGCCGCCCGTGCGGTCCGTTCCGGTCGGGCTTCATGGGACCGGGATGGCGCGTTGTTTTTCACCCCGTCAGCGCATCAGCCCTTGCTTGAGGCCTTGTTGGCCGTGGCGGCGGAAAACGCCGGACGGCTGGCGGTGCTTGATTTTGGCGGCGCGTTGGGCAGCACGTGGTGGCAACATCGCGGGGCGCTCGCTGGGGTCGTGACCGGCTGGCGGATTGTCGAGCAGGCGGCGCTGGTCGAGGCGGGTCGGAGGGAATTCAGCGACGCCCCGCTTTCCTTTCACGCCTCATTGGGAGAAGCCACCGCGGCAGGGCCCGTCCATGTGCTGCTCCTGTCGAGCGTGCTGCCTTACGTCGAGAGTCCCCCGGCCATTCTCGCCGAAGTGGCCGCACACGGCTTTCGTCATGTGGTCTTGGATCGAACCCCCTTCATCAAAGGCGGCAAAACCCGACTGGTCGTGCAGACCACCCCACCGGCGCTGGGCGGTGGCAGCTATCCATGCTGGCTCTTCGATCGCGACAGCCTGCTGGCTCCGCTGATGAAGGATTACGAAGTCGTCAGCGAATGGCCCGTGGAGTTTGACCGCGTCGATGCTTCCGTTTCCTATCGGGGCATGCACCTGCGTCGCCGTTCCCAATCGCCGGCCCAATCGGCTTGATCCACGACATGAGGCTCTGGTGGAAAAAACAGCAGTTCAGGCCGGGTATGTCCGGCTGGTTCGTGAACCCGTTTTGTTTTGCGCGGCGAGGGCTCTGGCTTGGGTTGGCGGAGTTTTTCCCGCGATTGCAGGGCCGGGTGCTGGATGTGGGTTGCGGGCAGAGACCGTATGAGGCCCTGGTACCCGCCCGGGAGTATGTCGGGGTGGATATCGATTCGGAGGTCACCCGCCGGCTGGCACGGGCCGATGTTTTCTATGACGGAAAGGTCCTGCCGTTCGCTGATGGCTCCTTTGATGCGGTGCTGTGCTCCCAGGTCCTCGAGCATGTGTTCACCCCGGCGGAGTTTTTGACCGAGATCCGGCGCGTGCTGCAGCCGGGGGGAGTTTTGCTGCTCGCGACACCGTTCGTCTGGGATGAGCACGAGCAGCCGCACGACTTCGGACGTTACTCCTCGTTTGGCCTGCGGGCGCTGTTGGAGCGGAACGGGTTTGTCGTCGAGGCGCAGCGCAAGACCTGTGCGGATTTCCGGGCCATCGTCCAACTGGCCTCGGGCGCCGTCTACAAAATCACGCGTTCGCGGTACCGGTGGCTGAATCTACTCGCGCAGATGTGCCTGATCGCGCCGGTCAACATCGTGGGTGGCCTGCTGGCGCTGGTGTTGCCCGCGAATAGGGATTTTTATCTCGATAACATCGTGCTGGCCCGGCGGCGGGATGATGCGGCGTGAACCACTACTGCACCTACTTCGACAGCGGTTTCCTGCCGCAGGGGCTCGCCCTCTGGCGGTCGTTGGTGGCGCATGACAAGGATGCGGCGCTGTGGGTGCTGGCTCTGGACCCGGTGACGGCGGAGGTCCTGCGGAAAGTGGGTGGCTCCTGGTTGCGCGTGGTGACCCTGGCGGAATTGGAGGCGGCCGATCCGGCGTTGCTCCGGGCGAAGGAAGGCCGCACCAGAATTGAGTACTATTTCACGCTGTCACCCTGCTGGCCGCGCCATCTGTTGCGCATGCGGTCGGACATCGATCGCATCACCTATCTGGATGCGGATCTCTTTTTCTTCGGCAGTCCGGAGCCGGTGTTTGCTGCGATGGATGATGCCGCGGCCAGTGTGCTCATGACGGCGCACCGATTCCCCGGCTATCTGCGTCACTATGAAAGACACGGACGCTTCAATGTCGGCATCCTGTCTTTTCGGAGTGATGAGGCGGGGCGTCGTTGCCTGGAGGATTGGCGCACGCGTTGTCTGGACTGGTGTCATG
>JBDKHE010000399.1:0-6783 GCA_039797805.1 Verrucomicrobiota bacterium | reverse complement strand
GGCCGATGGGGCGTTCGTGCTCTTTGCTTTCCTGGCGTTCTGGCGGTCGCACCGGAATCTCGCCACCCCCGAGGCGAAAGGCAGCGGTCCGGCTGGCGTGCCCTTCGATCCGGCGTCCCCGCAGGTCCGGATTCTCATTTCCGGCGACGGTGAGGGCCTGAGTTTTTGGAAGCTCGATGGTGCCGGTGAATTGCGCGGCTGGCTCGACATCGTAAACTTCACCAATGCGGCGGTGAAGATCGACCGCATCATCGGGGACATCAGCGTCAGCAACACGACGGTTGCACCCATCAGCTTCTTAAAGAAGGCAACCGTGGCGCCCAACTCGGCTTCGCGGATCTATGTGCACGCGGAGTTTCTGCCCCAGCACATCAAAAACATCGAATTCCAAATGCAGCACAACCCGGAGCCGGGTGGCGGCCTGAACCTCACCGTTTATCTCGCCACCGACACAGGCGAGATCGAGCTGCATCCACGGCTGGTGACCGGCAACTGCCGGTTTGTGAATTTCCCCCGCAAGGGCTGAAGGCGGCCTGGCGCCCCCGCTTAGGCTACGCCACAAAACGCCATTGATCGCAACCAGCATGAGCTTGTCGCCGGAGCAACTCGCCAGTCTGGCGATCAATTCATTGTCGCCGGCCCTGATGCCGGACAATGGCGCATCGGCCTGTATTCTCAGTTTCCCCAAGAAGAATGTGCTGCTCACCGTCAGGCACGCCGCGGGAGACGGTGGCAGTTGGGGGGTCGCGGTGCGTTACGTCCAGGGCAAGGGAATGCAGCTGTATCGCCTGGGCGGCTTTGGTTTCCTCACCCGGATTCAATTCGGCAAACGGAAGATCAAGACGAAGGAAGTCGATTTCGCGTATGTGGCCGTGCCCAAAACCTTGCAGGCTTTTGACGAGGAGGTTGATCCTTCCGGGGTGGTCCTTCGCAGTGCGCCCAAGCACATTCTGCCCGCTGCCGTGGCCGAACCTTCCCCCGATGAAAGTTACGCGTTCTACGGATACACGCGGCATCGCCTCGATGATAAATTTCAGCTCAACCTGACGCCCAAGCACGAAACCGGACTGAAATTCAACGGAGAGAGCGATGACCTGCTGCGCTTCACCTGCAAGGAAAGGTATCACGAATACGAGGAATACCAGGGTTGCAGCGGCGCCCCGATTCTCGACTCGCAGGGACGGCTCGTCTCGTTGGTGGTGGAGGGCTCGGATGACCGAAAGGAAATCCTCGGCCTCAACTTACGACACTATTGGGCGGCCCTGCTGATTGAGTCGGGGGAATGGGAAGCCCCGCCCGGTGTGGCTGGGCCCTAGATCCTCCTTCACCATCCATAGGGATTCTGAAAGCCGGATGAATTCCAGCGGGTGAGGAGCGCCCCATGCCATTCGTGAATCATCAACTGTTCGATCAAAGCCTGTCCCAGTTCGCCCGGCGAAGGCTCCCCTTTGTCCGCCAGAGCCTTGGCCAGGCTCGCAACCATCAGAGCGCGGACCATGAGCCAATCCCTGAGATGCGGCGGCGGCAACGGGGCTTCGGCCAGGTCCCGGTGCATTTCCCGGCACCATTGATCACACTCCGCCTCAACTTGAGGACGCGGCACGGCCAGCCTAGCTGGCATGGCCGTGGCTCCGTCGTTGCGATAGACATGCGCCAGCGTCTGGAATAATTCATGGACTTCGCTCCATGTGATGGGTCGTGACGCCATAATCGGGAGCACTCAGTGTTCGACGCGCAGATACTTGTCCGTGTGCCGGCCGCCGTTCTTACGAAAGTGCGTCAGGACTTTGTCCCAGACGTAGGACTGCCCGTTAAATTTGGCGTGCACGAATGACTTGGCGTCGCTGACCGACCGCTTGGAATGAAGGCATTCCATGTAGAGATCCCAGCCGGCGTTTGATTCGGTGTAGATATCCGACTTGGCTTCCTTGAGCATCCACAAACGATGCCCGGCATCCTGAAAATCAGGGTCTCGATCGGGCACGACGGAACCCGGTGCATACTCCGGTGTGCCGTCTTCCAACCTTTTCCAGCGCGCTCTCAGGAAGAAGGTCGCGAGGGCTACGGCGCACACTTCGTCAGAGAAGTAATGATAGGGGCGTCCGTCGCGGGATTCGTCCCAACTCCAATACCACTTGAGAAAGTTTTCGTGCGTCTCCTTGTTCTCGTTCCTCGACTTGAACGCGACCAGAAATTGATAGTCCGTGCGCTGGCTCGGAGTGGAGGTCAGTTCGGTCACCGCATGACCCGAGACAGTGTAATGGTAATATATCGTCATGCGTCGCTTGGTCCGGAGTCAATTTAAGGGCCGTGTCGGGGGTTTCGCAAGGCGCGTGTGACCGGCTTTGGGCGCCGAACAGAACCGGTTGGACCGTGCTGGTAATACGCCGAATAAACGTGCTGTTGACCCGCGGTGAAAATCAGGCTCACCATCGCCGCATGAACCCGACGATGACCAACCTGCAAGTGATCGGGCATGTTCTGGCCAAGCTTCCGGGATTGGCCGCCACGACCGAGAAGCACGCGACCCAGATTGGGAATCCGGACTTCCAGGAGTTGGTGGGATATCTCTCCGCATTGCCGCGGGAGCAAATGCTCGCACTCATCACGATCATGTATTTCGGCCGGGATGACTGCACGTCCATCGTGTCCATGCAGGAGCACTGCCACGTGACGTTCCCCGACAGCCGGGCCATGGCCCACCAGATGTTGGAAAAGTCACCCGCGCTGCCCCGTTATTTTGCGGCTGCAAGACGCCGAGCCTGGCTCGACGGAATTGACCTGGACCGTCTGCCGCAGCCCTTGAGCACATGACCGCGTTCGCCGTGGGCATGTCCGGTTTGGCGGCGTTTGCGATGCTGTCCGCCTACGGGTATCGGTTTTGGGTCCGGCCGGGCGTGTGCACGCATTTTGGCGAGGAGTTCGCTTCGCGGAGCGACCGGGAGGCCTCTCGCCGCCGGCGGTCGTTCGAGCGCCGGTGCGCCTACGTGCTGTTTTGCCTTTATGGTTCGATTGCCGCGGGAACGGTCCGCCTGACTCTGGCCGAACGCTGGCCGGAACTGGCGGGTTATTTTCTGTTCGCCCAGATTGCCGCCGTCGTTGTCGCGGTGCTCTTCGTTCTCGCCGCCCGGGCGCGATGGATGCAGCCGTTCGAGGATTGAAGGGTTGGGCTGGCTCCTGCCACCAACGACCGTTCCCAGAGGCTGTTGAAGGGGTGGTGTCCGGGGTGGCTTCGGGTCTGTCCGCCGGTCTCGCGGCCTTGCTTCGCACCCGCCCCGGGTGCTGGCCGCTCGCCGGTCGGGGTTTGGTTCCAGCCGGCGCTCGACTACCGGCGACGCGAGGCCTAGCTTTTCAGCCTTGTCATGCCTCCGGCCCGAACACCTGAACCCGCCCCGTCGGCCGACGAACTGAAGAAGGCCCTGCCGGACCTTTTTTATGTCGCCGGCCAGTGTTCGGCGTATCAGCGGGCGTTCACCCGTTTCTTTCCGGCGGAGGCCATGAGCGGCGCCGAGGTGCACATGACCGGCGAGGTGCGGCTGATCTTCAATGCGCTGACCGAGGCCAACCTGATGTTCGTGCGCAAGTCCGCTGAATTCTTCAAGCCGGCCGGGCCGAACGACAAGCCGGATACCCTTTATTCCTACCGGTATCCGGGCTATGCCAACCAGCAGTGGATTGTGCCCGCTGAAACCTACGAGGAATTCCACAAGCGGGTCGGGCATATCACCGTCCGGGAGGCCCGGCACGGCAAGGTGAGCTGGCCCATCTTTGCCATCACCATGCAGGTCCGCAACCAGTGGGTGGACTTCTTCACCGCGCTGGCGACGTCCTACGCCGCCGACCCGGAAACCGCCAGGTATTGCGCGGACTGCGCGGCGGCCCTGCGCGGCGAGTCGGCGATCATGGAAGCGCGCTCATTGCGATCCCTCAGTCGTGCGGTGACGGCCTGACCCTACGCGCGAGTCGACCTGCGCCATGGACATTCCGCCCATCACATTTCTCGGCCGGCTGGGCGTGGCGTTCAAGCAGCCGCCGAAGAATTGGGCTGGCCTCTTGAGCCGAAATGCCTGGTCGGTCCAGCATCTCAACCAGATGCAGGCGACCGTGCTGGCGGAAGTGACCGAGAATCTCCGCCGAAAAGTCGACGACAACGCCTTCCCCGACGCGGACCAAATTTTCAGCCCGTTCACCACGCTTGTAGTGTTCGCCCTCGAGCGTGGATTGCCCACCTTGGCCACCGACTGCTGGCCCGCGTTGGACGCGGCGCTCACCACGGCGGAGGGGCGGATGCAGGTCGCGAGCGGCAACCCGGCCGCCCGGATCCACAAGGGCTCGCCGTATTTCAACCTCGCGCTCTGTCACTTCGCCGCCGGGGATTTGGAGCGGGGTTTCAAGTTTCTGGCCATGACCGGCGACGAACATGCCCGGGCCGGGGGCGATCCATTCCCCGTGCTGCTGGGCAACCATCCGCTTTCGCGCCGCTTCCTGATTGCTCCGGTGGTGGCCGAGCTGGCGCCCGGCTGGACCGTGCGGTATCATGAGCTGACCAACCGGAACTTGGACGAGGCGGAACTCATTGCCTTGGTCATGCAGGCCGCGAGGCGGCCGACCGATGGCATTCAGCTGCTGCTGGCCTTGCATCGCCTCCGCAAGGCGTCGGGCGCCGTCCAGAACGACTGGACCCGATACCTACGAACCCGTTCGCTGGCGGAAATGCTGGTGGCTTTGGAGAGTATGCTCCGGCGAATCCACGTGGGTCACCAAGGGGAATTGCAGAGCCAGTTCGAACACCTGTTCGGCGGCCGGGCCGACTACCAGCAGGCCTTCGGCTTGTTTCACACGGATTTCCGAGCTATCTATGACCCCCTTGGCGGACCGGACACCCGGCGCACGCCGGGCGCAGTCGATTGGTCCGTCAATCAGGCCGCCCTTCGGATTGCAGGCGCACCCCATCGGAAGGCGAAGGCTGGTGTGGCCGCCTATGCAGCGGTGCGCTTGCGCAACACGCTGCTCCACGTGTTGGAGGCTAACCTGCAGATTTACCACGATGAGGCCAAGTGCCTCGATATGTTTGCCGTTTGCTTGGCTGCGTTCCGCGTCGCCATGGATGGTGAGGACGGGGCACTATAGGCATAAGGCCGGCTGGAGGTGCTTCGTCGCATAGCCCACCAAAGTCTCGCGCAGGAGGCGATGGGCGTTCAATGTGGCCGCTCGCATGGGTAAACAACCGACGGGGAGGAAAGCCCCAAAAATGACCGACCGGCAGATCATGCTGCGAGCGGTCCGACTGGCGCGCCGCTGCCAGAGTGAGGCCGGGAAGGTGTCGCCCAAGGTGGCGGCTATCGTGGCCCGCAACGGCCGGATTCTCGGCGAGGCTTTCCGCGGCGAAATGGCCCCTGGTGAACATGCCGAATACACCCTGCTGGAGCGAAAGCTCCCGCGTGAGACGCTCGCCGGCGCCACCCTTTTCGCGACCCTCGAACCCTGCACCTCCCGGAATCATCCCAAGATCCCCTGCGCTGACCGCGTGATCGAACGCCGCATCAAGCGCGTGGTCATCGGCACCCTCGACCCCAATGACGACATCCGGGGCCGGGGTGAACTTCGCCTGCGGGCGGCCGGGGTGCAAATCCGGCGGTTCGATCCCGACCTCATGGAGCGCCTGGAGGAACTCAACCGGGATTTTAACCGATTGCATCCCATGACGTTGCGTCGGCGCCGGACCAAGGCACAAACCAGTGATCCGGTGAAGCCGGGGGAGGTCGGACCGAACGGATTCGCCATCGGCTACTCCAAAGCCGGTGACAAGGTGGAATGGGTCCCGGATGACGAGAACCCGAAGAAGAAATGGCCCCTGTTATTGCGCCGGAATGACGAATCCATCCTTAAAAACTACAATGAATTCTGGGACAAGGTGTGGTGGAACCGGCACCAGAACTGGCTGCACCGGATCAAGACTGGCAAGGAACCTCTCACGAAAGGCCAACGTCCACTCCTCAAACAAGCGAAGGCTGCGGCGAAGAGGATCGAGAAAAAGTATGGCCGGAAGAACCTTGGGTGGGATGATTTAGAATGGGGTTTGTTGAGCGGCCGCATGTCGGCCTTGGCGTGGGTTTTGGGCGCAGAGTGGGACGAATCGCTTGATACCTGAGCCTGGTCACCTAGACGAGAGGGCCGAGAGTGAAGCAAATGAAGCAAATCAAAACCCGACGAATTCGCCTCATCGCCGTCTGACTTGCTTCAAGACTTTGACCCCAAACCCTGTTCCCCTCTGAGAAAACCCCGCCCGTGAAGCAAATGGTTGTAAGTTCGTCTCCATAACGGGCAGCCATTCGACGCGCTTCGCTTGCTCATGGCCTGCGGCTGGCGAACCAAAGACAATCTCAGTTGAAATCCTCGAAACCGCTAGAACCGCGCGGCGAATGGCCCTGAGCATGCGCAGTGCATCGAACGGGCTCCGGGACTTGTTCGATCCCGAAAATCCGTGAAGCCCAATCCCCTTATCGCCGAAGCCCATCGTTTGGTTCCGAATATCGCCAAGGGCCAAGCGGCGGTCTATTTCCTACGGCTCAACTCAGGCACAATCTACGTCGGTTGTTCGACCACCTTGGACCAACGGCTCGACGACCACTTGTGCGGACAAGCCTGCCGAACAACGCAGGTCGATCCGCCTGCCGCCATCCTCCGAGTCGAAATCCTCCCAACCTTCTCCGAAGCTCGTCGCCGTGAGGCCCAACTCAAGCGCTGGTCCCGCGCCAATAAAGAGGCGTTGATCCGTGGTGA
>JBDKHE010000398.1:0-3573 GCA_039797805.1 Verrucomicrobiota bacterium | reverse complement strand
GGAGCGTCTGGGCGTGACCGTGCTGAGTGCGGCTGAATTCAGGCAGATGTTGGGGATCGAATAGGGGCAGGGAAGTGGCGAATCATTGGGACGACTGGGTGGGAATCGATCGCCCCCGCCGCGAGCCTGTCGCGAGCAAGCTCGCTCCCACAGGGACGGGCGCTTTGACCGGTGACAAGTCCAGCCAGCCGCACGCCCCACCTTTCGTCTTTCGTTTGGAAGGTTTCGCGTATTCGCTGAGGCACCATGGAAGTCATCTTTCTCGGCACAGGCACGTCGCAGGGTGTGCCGATGATCGCCTGCGATTGTCCGGTCTGCACCTCGAAGGACCCGCGCAACCACCGCACGCGTTCCTGTGTACACGTCGTGATGGACGGTTTGCACATCCAGGTGGATGCCGCGCCGGAGTTCCGGCTGCAGTGTCTGCGCGAGGACATCCGGCAGCTGGACTTTTTCATCCTCACCCACGGGCATGCGGACCACATCGTGGGCATGGATGACTTGCGGCGGTTCTGCGACCTGATCGGCGGGAATGCGCTGACTGTGTACACGACCGAGGAGGGGATGTCCCGGGTATTGTCCATTTTCCCGTATGCCATTGCCGAGCGGCCCGTGGCGAAGGGCTATGCGGCGTTCAAACTGACGGCGATGCCCGACGAGTTGGTGCTCCCGCAAGGGACGATCCGGTCCACCCTGTTGCCCCATGGCGGCATCAACACGCTGGGGCTGGTCTTCGAGGAGAAGTCGTCGGGAAAACGTCTCGTCTACTACAACGATTGCAAACGCATCCCGCGGGAGGCGGTGGCCATGGCGCAGGGGGCCGACGTGGTGGTGCTCGACGGGCTGCGCGTGGAGCCGCACCCCTCGCACATGAACATCGACGAGGCCTGTGTTGCGGCAAAGGAGATCGGCGGAAAGGCGAGCTATCTCACCCATCTCACCCACGGCATAGATCATGAGACGTGGAGCCGCAACCTCGCGGCGCAAGGGGTCCAGCTGGCGTACGATGGATTGCGCCTGACGCTGTAGGCGGCGACCGGGTCGACCGGGATCAGAACGGCCAGACCCGCGGGATGACGTACATGGCGACCGCGAAGCAGATCAGGTTCAAGGGCACGCCGATCTTGACGAAGTCCTTGAAGCGGTAGCCGCCGACACCGTACACATAGGTGTTGGTCTGGTAGCCGATCGGCGTGGCAAATGCGGCCGAGGAGGCGAAGCAGACCGCGATGATAAAGGGGCGCGAGTCCATGCCGACGGCCTGGGCGATGCCGAGGGCGATCGGGGCCATAAGGGCGGCCACGGCATTGTTGGAGAGGATCTCGGTCAGCACCATGGTCACGAGGTAAAGGCAGGCCAGCATGACCATCGGCTTGTGGGGGCCGCTGACGAAGAGCTCGACTCCGGCCACGAGATTGTTGGCGAGCCAGGCGGCGGCGCCGGTGTGTTGCATGGCCGCGCCAAAGGCCAGCATGCCGAAGATCACGAACAGCAGCTTCCACTCGATGGACTCGTAGGCTTCGCGCGACTTGAGGCAGCCGGTGATGCAGACAAACACGGCGCCGGCAATGGCGCCGACCTCGATCGGGACGATGCCGAAGGTCTCGCCCAATATCACTGCGGCGATGGTGGCCATCACGAGCGGAATGCGCGTGTGCAGCGAGAGGGAGGGCAGCGGCGGGCGGTCGAAGAGAATGATGTCGTTTTCCTGGCGCAGCCCGTTCATCGCCTGCGGCGTGCCCATCAGGAGCAGGATGTCGCCCATCTGCAGCGTGAGGTTGCCCAGCTTGTCGCGCAGGTTGGTGCCCCCGCGGTGGACAGCCAGCACCACTACGCGGTAACGCTGGCGGAAATTCAGCTCGCCGATGGTGCGGCCGATGATCTCGGACTGCGGCGCCACGGCCGCCTCGAAAATGAAGCCCTCGTGCGCGGCGATCTGCTCAAGTCCGGCCTCGGCGGTGAAGTCGAAGCCCGGCATGGCGCGGGCGCGGGCGATGCCGGACGGGCGGCAGGCGAGCACGAGGCGATCACCCTCCTGCAAAGGCGTGCGCTCGTAGTCCATGATGATGGCCACGCCATCGCGCACGACCTCGATCACGCGGAAACCACGGGCGGAAACAAGTCCGGCGGCCTTGAGGGTTTTGCCCACGAGCGGAGAGGAGGGCGGGACGAAGGCCTCGGTCAGGTATTCGCGGCGTTCCTCCTCGCTCAGAATGGAGGTGAGGGTCTCGCGGGCGGGCAGGAGGTACTTGCCTGCCACGGAGAGATAGATGGCGCCGAAAACCGCCGCCGGTACGCCGATGGAGGACAGTTCAAGCATGGACAGGGAAGGCTGGCCCCGATCCACCAGAATGCCGTTGATCACGAGGTTGGTGGAGGTGCCAATCAGCGTGCAGGCGCCGCCCAGCACGGAAGCGTAGGATAACGGGATCAGAAACTTCGAGGCCGGTAGCTTCATCTTCTTGGCCAGGTTCAGCACCACGGGCACAAAAACCACGACGACGGGAGTGTTGTTGATCCAGGCGGAGATGAAGCCGACCAGGACGATGAGCAGAAACAGCACGAGTTGGTAGGGCAGGACGGCGACCTTCTCAAACCAGGATGATAGGTAATCCAGCGCACCGCAGCGCACGAGGGCCGAGCTCAGCACAAACAGCGCGGCGACGGTGATCGGGGCGGGGTTGGCGAAAACGGCCATCGCCTTCTCCTTGGGCAGCACCCCGCTGAGCAGGAGAATGCTGAACACCGCCAATGCCACCACGTCCGGGGGATACTTCTCCCAGACGAAGGCGAGCAGTGCGAGGAGCAGCAGCCCGAGGACAAAGGCGATTTCCCAAGTCATGGCGGCAAGCTAGTGCGGGCCGCCCGGATGCCGAGGAAAAAGGCAGGTTGGGGCAAAGCGGAAACCGCCGTGCGCTTGCGGCCGGTCAGAATGCCCAGACCTTGGGGATCACATACATCGCGACGGCGAAGCACAGCAGGTTGAGCGGCACACCGATCCGGACGAAGTCCTTGAAGCGGTAACCGCCGATGCCGTAGACGTAGGTGTTCGTCTGGTAGCCGATCGGCGTGGAGAACGCGGCGGAGGCGGCGAAGGTCAACGCGATGATGAAAGGGCGCGGGTCGAGGCCGGCCTCGGCGGCGATGCCCAGGGCGATGGGCACCATCAGGGCGGCCACGGCATTGTTGGAGAGAATCTCGGTGAGGACCATCGTGACCAGGTAAATGCAGGCCAGCATGGCCAGGGGTTTCTGGGGCCCCGTGACGAAATGATCGACCCCGGCCACCACATTGTGGGCCAGCCAGTCGGCTGCGCCCGTGTGCTGCATCGCCGTACCCAGGGCCAGCATGCCGAAGATGACAAAGAGCAGATTCCACTCGATGGAGTCGTAGGCCTCCTTCGGCTTGAGGCAGCCGGTGAGGCACATGAAGACGGAGCCGACGATGGCGCCGATCTCGATCGGCACGATCTTGAAGGTCTCGGCGAGCACGACCGCCGCGATCGTGGCCAGGACGAGGGGAATGCGCTTGTGCAGGGAGAACGAGGGCAGCGGCGGACGGTCGAAGAGGATG
>JBDKHE010000397.1:0-3358 GCA_039797805.1 Verrucomicrobiota bacterium | reverse complement strand
GCCGGCATGGCCGTCACCTACCTCATCTACTCGCTGAGCACCTCCATCCCGCTCGCAGTCTTCATCATCACCCTGTCCGGCTTTGCCAACGCGCCCTATGGCATCGCCCGGCGCACCATGATGCAGCGCAACACGGAACGCGAAATCCGCGGACGCGTGGGCGGTGCGTTCATGACGATCAACCACGTCATGATGTTGCTGGGCATGGGCGCCGCCGGCCTCGCCGACCTCTACGGCGCCCGCACGTTGATGCTGGTCGCCACCGGCCTCAACTTCGTCGCCTTGATCCTGGCCATGGTGCTGCCCGGCATCGGCCGGCCGGCGGCCGATTGGCTGCGCGGACTCAAACTGTTGGGCCAGGCCGCCAAGGCGCCCGCCCTGGGGCGCGGCCGTCCCGCCACCCTCGTCGATCTGGTCCGACTGGCGGTCCACATGCCCGTGTTTGCTCACCTGACCCTGGAGGAACGCAAGGAACTCCTGACCGACATGCAGTACGTCGAGGCCCCCGAAGGGACCCCCGTCGTGAAGCAGGGCGAGGTCAACGAATCCGCCTTCTTCATCATTGAAGGTGGCGCCATTGCCGGCCGGAAGGAAAACGACCAGGACCGCGTCCTCGAGGTCCTCAATGCCGGCGACTTTTTCGGCGAGATCGCCGCCCTGACCGGCGTGCCCCGCACAGCCAACGTCGTCACCAACAAGGCCGCCGTGCTGCTGCGCGTCCCAGCCAGCACTCTCCGGCTGATGATGAAGCATACCGAGGTCAACCAAGTGCTGATGTCCAAGCTCCGGGAGCGCATGACCCGCGTGGACATGGTCGAGCTGCCCAAGATGCTGGCCTACGACCAGCACGTGCTGCGCGACCTTCGCACCCCCGAGCAGCCCGTTCTCGCCGCCGCCACCTGAGCCCAACCGGGCGAGCCTCTCACTTCCCCGGTCGGGACGGGGGCAGGAAGCTCTTCGGATCGGGATAATTCATTAGCGGGTCGGGTTCCTTCACCTTGGCGTCCGTCGCGACGGCGGGCTTGGGCGGCAGGTCTACCGGAACCGGATCAGGCGAATTGAGCTGGGCGGCGAGACTGATGATGTGCGCGTTTCTCCGCCGCTTGAGGGCCTTTTGGAAGAAAAGGTTGTTGGGGATCTGGTGAAGCACGCCCTCATGGTCGACGAGGGTCGTGAAGAAAAAATTGATATCGACCGCCCTCCCCTGCACCGGCTCACCGGCGAACTCCAGGTCGTCGCCCATCTGGAACGGATGCAGAAACAGGATGAGCATCGTGGCCGAGGTGTGGCTGAGGATGCTCCACACGGCGACAAAACCAATGGCGACGAGCCCCAGCACGGTCGACAGCATCGCCCAAAGTCCGCCGATCTCGAAGCCCAGCACGCTCAGGATCAGGATGCCGGCGAGAAAGCGCGTGACCCAGCGCAACACCTGCCGGAAAGGCAGCACGTCCATTTCGGTCAGGCGGGTGCGGTTCGCCAGGACTATCAGCGCCCGGCCTACCAGCAGGTTCAACAGGTAGGTGCCCAGAATGATGGCGAGCACGAGCGGCGCCACGGCCATGAAGCGCGGGTAGATTTCAGAGATCAACTCCTTGAGGTCGGACAATTGCATAGGCTTCGTCGGTTCCCTTCCCAGTCATGCGCGATTTGTTGCCTGGAGAAACCGTCCCCGAGGCGCCCTGACGGGAACAACCATCCGTTCGCATGGTTCGCGGAAAGCGCAGAACCTGATCCAAGCACCCGAGACATGAATCCATGAATGTCAAACGCCGCGCCTTCGCGGCATGAAGCCTCGTGCCAACCGATGGGACCGACCTGCGCCAAAAAGATCAAGACCGGGTGCTTCCATTGCCTAGGATCATAACGCTTCCAGCCTTCAGCGTTCAGCATTCAGCGCTCCGCTCTTTTCACCGCTCACCGCTCACTCCCACCTCACCTGATCCGGTTCTCCCCTTTCGGCGTCAGTGCGTAGGCTTTCTCGGCGGCGCGGTGTTCGATCAGGCCTTCGGCGAGCCAGGCTTGCAGATGTTTCTTCTCAACGGTGCGCGCATATTGCTCCGGCACGGTGCCGATGGAGCCCATGAACAGCGTCTTGAGTTTGAAGGCCAGCTGGGCGCTCGATGCGGTCTTCGACTTGCTCGGGGTCTTCATGAGTCACGATCGATTCAAGATGGGCCCAGCGTGTCAATCCCGGGGGAGTTCGGGAGCAAGCCGGTTCACCACGGCGCCGCTACTCTGCCCTCGGTCACGGCGGCCCAGAATGGGACCAGATCGCTGTCTGTCTTAGCCAGGTCCCGGACCCCGCTCTCCCGGCACGCCGCTTCGGCCAGCCAGTCGCGGGCCTCCGCCAGGCGTCCCTGCTGCGCGGCGTAACAGGCGAGGTTGAAACAGATGATCGCCTCACTCGGGAAGCGCTCGCGGGCCTCCAGCAAAATGGCTTCGGCCGCCCCGATCGATTTCGCCCGGCGCACGGCGAAGGCGAGGCTCACACTGAACTGCGGATCTCCCGGGAATTGCTTCCGGAGACGGCGGAGAATGGGTTCGGCCCGATGCCACTGACCGGCCGACAGGTGCAACTGCGCGCGAAATTGCTCCACTTCCGGCCGCCGCCGAAAAGCCGCGGGAATGAGCCCAAGCGCCCGGTCCGCGGCCGCGTAATTTTCCAGCAACAGCCAGCCCTGCGCCCGTTCAAAATGCTTGGCGAACGCCAACTGGTCTTCACGGCCCGGATCCATGCCCCATGCCAACCCGCCCCACCTTCCCCCGCAAGCGGATAGGCACGTGCAACGCGCGAGGAACTGGGGCCAGTATTTGAAATGTGGAGTACGGGATTCGGCTTCTGCTGGCTGGGTTCTGGACCCCGGCTCGCAAGACTGCTCCTGCTTCTGCTCTCATTGGGTAATACGCAAAGTAGCGACACAACCCGTCGCTTCGCGCCACCCCGCTTCCCAGGGAGGACCCCATCAACTGCTCGCTCGCCTGCGCACGGAACAGCTCATAGCAAGGGGTTCCTGGCCGAACCTCGGTCCTTCTCCGTGTAGTCTGTATGCGCTCCGCGACAACCTGCACCGTTGGTTGTGAGAGAACGAGAAAGGTTCGGAGAACGATGAAGAGCCGAATGCCCCCTCCAGGCATGCCGCCCTCCGCTTTCAGCCTTCCGCTTCTCCACCCTCGGACCCGCGCCCACCTCTTCGCAAGTGCGTGCCGCACTGGCACAAAGGTTGCTCAGGGGTCTTCATCCCCATGCTCCCCAAGAATTCCTCCATCAACAGCATCCGCCAGATCATCGAGGAAGTTTTCAACCGGCATCGCGAACTCAACGATGGCACGCTGCCCGACTACATTCCGGAACTGA
>JBDKHE010000396.1:0-2807 GCA_039797805.1 Verrucomicrobiota bacterium | reverse complement strand
TCTTCTGCTGGTCCGCCCCGGTGAAGCCGAACTGCGCGCAATAGGCGCGGCTGTTCACCGATCGCGTGCCCAGGGTCATGATCTCCTGTTCGTCACTGATGACCTGCCAGATGGTCTTGTCCCCTTCCAGCGAATCACGGGATTGCTCCACGTAGGCCGTCTTCACGGTGTCACCCACCTTGAACGTGCCGGCGTCAGCCTTCTCGAGATTGGTGATCAGCTTGAAGAGCGTGGTCTTGCCCGCGCCGTTGGGGCCGATGACGCCGACGATGCCGCCGGGCGGCAGGGAAAACTCCAGGTTCTCGAACAGCAGCTTGTCCCCAAAGGCCTTGCTCACGCCCTGCGCCTGCACCACGAGCGTGCCGAGCCGCGGCCCCGGGGGGATGATGATCTCGAACTTCTTCTCCTGCTCGGCGACATCCTGCTTGAGCATGGACTCGTAGGCGCTGATACGCGCCTGCGACTTGGCCACGCGGGCCTTCGCGCTCTGCCGGATCCACTCCAGTTCGCGGGCCATCGCCTTCTGACGCTTGCTCTCGGTGCGCTCCGCCACCGCGGACATCGCCTGCTTCTGTTCCAGCCACGACGAGTAGTTGCCCTTGAACGGCAGGCCGTGCCCGTGATCGAGCTCGAGGATCCACCCGGCAACGTTGTCCAGAAAGTAACGGTCGTGGGTCACCGCGATGACCGTGCCCTCGTAGCGGGAAAGGTGCTGCTCGAGCCAGTTCACCGAGTCGGCGTCGAGATGGTTCGTCGGCTCGTCGAGCAGGAGGATCGACGGCTTCTGCAACAACAACCGCGCGAGCGCCACCCGCCGGCGTTCGCCGCCCGACAGGTTGTCCACAACAGCCTCGCCCGGCGGACAACGCAGGGCGTCCATCGCCTGTTCCACCATCGGGGCCACGTCCCACGCGCCGAGGTGCTCGATCTGCTCCTGCAGCTTGGCCTGCTTGTCGCTGATGGCGTCCCGGGCGGCGTCATCGGCGGCCTCGGAAAGCTCGTCCCAGCTCGCATCATAGGCCGCGGTGAGATCGGTCAGGTGTTTGACCCCCTCTTCGACGCAGGCGCGCACGGTGGCGCCGGCGGTGAGCTGCGGTTCCTGCGGCAGGAAACCCAAGGAATAGCCCGGCTCGAAATGCACGCGGCCGTCGATCTCGGTGTCGATGCCGGCGAGGATCCGCATGAGCGACGACTTGCCCGAGCCGTTGAGACCGAGCACGCCGATCTTGGCGCCGTAGTAAAACGACAGCGAGATGTCGCGGAGGATTTCCTTGCGCTCGATTTTCTTCGAGACGCCAAGCATCGAGAAAATGATCTTGGGAGCTTCGGGCTGGGCCATGGCCGGAAGGTGCGGGTCGCCCGCCAAGAGTCGAGCGCAAGAATGCCTCCACGTCGGCCCCGGCCGGCTGATCGCGTCGTCCCAACCGGTCGAAGACCGGTCCCACAGGAACAGGCGCCTATCCGGAGGTCTGCCGGTCTCCTGACCTCAAACGAGGCATTGCGCGACTGCCAGGCGATTGAGGGCAATCCGCCCCTACCATACTCACAAATCGAACGGTCGAGTGCCGGCGGTGTCACTACAGGCAGAACCAAGTTTCACGTCTCGAAGTCGGATCGCGGGCAGGGAGGCCAGTCTCCTTGGCAAAGCTGACCTTCCCGACGCAGATCGAAGTCCGCACCCAAACTCAAGCGCGCCCCCCAAGACCCCAGATCCCAGACCCCGGACCCTAAATAGCCCCCAGACCTCAAACCTCATGCAGATGCAGCGGCACCGGGTCGATGACCTTGGCCTTCGGCAACTGCTCGGCGAGCTGGGCCTTGAACCAGGCGCGCGCATCCGGGTCGCCGTGCGTCAGGACAACGCTCCGGGCCTTGGTCTGGACGGCAAATTCCAACAACTCACCGCGCTCGGCGTGACCGCTGAGCTCAAAGCGATCGACCCGCGCCTTCACCTTGGTCTTCACGTCGAGCGCGTCGAACAGGAAGGTGGAACCGGGCTTGGCCGCGAGCAGCTTGCCGCCGGGAGTGTCGGGATCGCAGTAGCCCACGAAGCCGATGGTGTTGCGGGCATGACCGAGCAGGCCAGAGGCGAACGCGTAGCTGGGCGTCTTCTCCACCAGCATGCCGGAGCTCACGATGTACAGGCCCTTGTGCTGGGGCTCCTGGCCGGGCGTGATCTTTTTCGGCAGTTTCCGCAGCCCGAGGTCGCGCAGAATGCGCACGTCGAACTGCACGTCCTTGGTCTTGCGCGACACTTCGTCAAACAGCTCGGACAACCCGATACCGAGTCCGCCCGCAAAGATCGGGCACTCAATGAGCCGGCCGAACCGCCGGGCGTCATGAAACACCGCGAGCAGTTCCTGCATGCGGCCCAGCGCGAACACCGGCAGCAGGAACGAGCCGCCCTTGGCGATCGTGTCGTTGATCGAGTCGATCAGGCGGGCGATCTCGTGAACGCGCTCCTTGCCGTAGGCGCGCTCGGTCATGCCGCGCGTCGTCTCGATAATCAGCGTGTCAAAGTGCCCGATCGGGAAATGCGCGCCCTTCAGCGTGCGCAGGTGCTCGAACAGCACGTCACCGGTCAGGAAAATCTTCCGGGCGCCGTGATGGATCTCCACCGCGGTCGCGCCGGCGACGTGGCCGGAGGGATGGAACATCAGCTCGAGTTCGCCGCGCTTGCCCTTGATCTTCTTGACCTTCTTGAAGGCGAGGCCGGTGAACCGCTTGGTCAGGCCCTCGATCTCCTTGTGCGTGAACAGCGGGTAGCCGGGAATATTGCTCTCCTCCTTCTGCTTCTGCATCACGTT
>JBDKHE010000395.1:0-2677 GCA_039797805.1 Verrucomicrobiota bacterium | reverse complement strand
CGACCTGTCGAAAACGTCCACTTGCTCTACGAGCCGGACGCCCAAGGCAGGATTGCGTTCGGCGGGGTTTTGAAGACCTGAAGACGAGCGCAGGAAAATTGGCCGCGTTAGCCCTTAGACCAATACGCCGGTCGATGCGGCTTCTTGGAAGCTGATTTCAGCTGTTAGCAGCTATCACAGGATTCAACTTCACACGCACATTGGCCCTCTCCATGGTTAGCCCATGAGCACTGTCCGGTCAGGTAATCAACCCGTTCTCGTGGTGGTCGACGTCCAGGTGGGCGTCGTAGCGGAAGCATGGGAAACGCCACGAGTGATCAAGAATGTCGCCCGGGCCGTGGAGCGGGCCCGCGAACAGGGCGTACCCATCATCTGGGTTCAGCACAGTGATGCCGAGCTGCTGCGCGATACCGCCGAATGGCAATGGGTGCCTGCTCTGGTCCCGGCCTCCGGCGAAGGCAGGATCCACAAGCGCTTCGAATCGTCGTTCGAGGAAACCGGCCTGGATCAGCAATTGGCGGACCTGGGCGCCACCCACATCGTCCTCGCCGGTGCCTGTACGAACTGGTGCATTCGCGCCACGGCCTACGCCAGCCTCGACCGGGGCTATGATCTCACGCTGCTGAAGGATGCGCATACGACGAAAAATCTCGAACTCGGCGACGGTTCCAAAATCGAAGCAGCGAACATCGTGACCGATCTGAATGTCACCATGACCTGGCTCACCTATCCCGGGCGCCATCCGGGCACGGCCACCGCCGAAGAAGTGGATTTCATGACTCCCGGCGGCAAACGCAGATAAACCAGGCAGAACCAGCTCGTAGATTCGGGTCTGACTTGCGAATCAGCCAAGCAAAAGGCCGGCTTCGCGGCCGGCCTTCGTTAGTCGATGACTTTGATCGGGAGCGCGGGGCGCTCAGATGTGGATCGCCTGGCCGGAGAACGCCAAAGCCGCCTCGCCGAGGGCCTCGGACAGCGTCGGGTGGGCGTGGATCGTGTGATGGATCTCGTCGATCGTGGCCTCGAGGTTCATCGCGAGTCCGTACTCGGCGATCAGCTCCGTGGCTTCGTTGCCGATGATATGCACGCCGAGGATCTCGCCGGTCTTGGCCTCGGCGATGACCTTCACAAAACCCTCGGTGTCGCCGGACGCGACGGCCTTGCCGACCGCGGTGAACGGGAACTTGCCGATCTTGTAGTCGATCTTCTTTTCCTTGGCCTGCTTCTCGGTGAGTCCGGTGCTGGCGACCTGCGGCTGGCAGTAGGTGCAGCCGGGGAAATTGCCGACCTGCTTCGGCTTGCCGTGGCCGAAAATGCCCTCGACGGCCTGGACGGCGCGGAAGGAGGCGACGTGCGCGAGCCAGGGCGGGCCCTGGATGTCGCCGGCGGCGTAGATGCCGGGCGTGGTGGTCTGGTAATTGGCGTCCACCTTCACGAAACCGCGATCAAGCTCGAGCTTCACCTTGGACGAGACGAGTCCGTCGAGGTTGGCCGTGATGCCGATGGCGACGAGCACGCTCTCCACCTCGAGTTCGGTCTTGGCGCCGTCCTTCACGAGATCGAGCTTCACGCTCTTCTCGCCGACGCGGATGTTCTCGCTCTTGGTGCCGGTGTGGATGGCGATGCCCTGCTTGGTGAAGCTGCGCTCGAGGACCTTGGCGACTTCCTCGTCCTCGACCGGCAGCACCTGCGGGAGCATCTCGATCAGCGTGACCTTCGTGCCGAAGGCATTGAAGAAATAGGCGAACTCCACGCCGATGGCGCCGGCGCCGATGATGGCGAGCGTCTTGGGCGGGGCCTTGGCGGCGAGGGCCTCGCGGGAGGTCATCACGCGCGTGCCGTCGACCGGCAGACCCGGGAGCGGTTTCGGGCGCTGGCCTGTGCAGAGAAGGATGTTCTTGGTCTTGTAGAACTTCCCTTTGTGCTCGCCGGCGGTGACTTCGACCATGCCGGGCATCACGACGGAGCCCTTGCCGACGATGTAGTCGACCTTGTTCTTCTTGAAGAGGAATTCGACGCCCTTGGCCATCTGGGAGGCCACGCCGCGGGAGCGCTCGACGACCTTGGTGAAATCAAAGGAAGCGCCCGTCACGCTGAGGCCGTAGGCGTCGGCCTTCTGGATGGTGCGGAAGAGTTCGGCGCTCTTCAGGAGGGCTTTGGTCGGGATACAGCCCCAGTTGAGGCAGGTGCCGCCGGCGCGTTCCATCTCGATGACCGCGACCTTCTTGCCGAGCTGACCGGCACGGATTGCCGCCACGTAGCCCGCGGGACCGCCGCCGATGATGACCAAGTCGTATATTGCGTCTGACATAGTTGAAGAGTGTGAGGGAGGAAAGTCGCCCCTGCCGGCTTGTCCGTCAAACGGAAATGCGGTGGAGTTGGGGGTTGGAGTTAAGTGTTAGGCGGTACGACTCGACAGATTAAGGGACATTGCGCGCTCGATCTCCACTTAACACCTAGCGCCCAACCCCTAACATTTCTCCCGAATTCAAATATCGATCACATCACCCTGCTTACCCGACCGCGGGCCGCCCTTGGGGGGCTTGGGCGGGGGCATCATCAACCGGCTGAGAATCACATTGGTCAGGCTGACGACCAGGGCGCCCAGCAAAGCCGAGCCAAAACCGGCGACCGTGAAGCCGTTCACGAGGCGCCCCACGAAATAGAAGAGGAACGC
>JBDKHE010000394.1:0-4459 GCA_039797805.1 Verrucomicrobiota bacterium | reverse complement strand
CGGGCTTCTGCCACCGCCCCTTCCAGTTGATCGGCTTCCAGGCCAACCAACGCCATGATCTGGTCATCCCGGCGCCAGAGCGCGCTCCCCTCACCGGGCAACGCGCAGCCCCACTCCGCCGCAACGGAGCAGGCGAGATGCAAGGTGGCCGCACCGGAAGCAAACTCCCCCGCGGATTCCGGGAGATTATGCGTGCAGATCGCCCCCGTAATATCAAACGGGAAGCGCCAGTGGTCCAGCAGCATGGCCGTGGCTTCGGAGGCGGTGATATCGTACTGCGCCTTTTCCCAGGCGAAAATGTCCGGCTGAGCCTCCTCCCCGGGATAGCCGACCGCCGCGGGATGATTATTGAGAATGATTTTGCCCAAGTTCCTGAGCAGGCCGGCGGAATACGCGCCGGCACTGTCCCCACCTCTGCGGGCCGCAAAGACATTGGCCAGCGCCCCGATCGCCACCGCGTTCTCCCACATGCGACCGGCGGGAATGCCGTAATTGGTCAAATCGCCCTGAAACACCTGGCGTGAGACAATCAGCCCGACCAGTTGGTGAATCTCCCCGAAGCCGACCCGTGCCACCGCCTCGTCCAGGGCCTGGCAGCGACCCTTCAGGCCGTACAGCGCACTGTTGCTCAGCTTGATGATCTGAAACGTCAGGGCCGGATCTACGCGCAGCAGTTCGACGATGTCTTCCAGGTCGCAATCCGCGTCATCGAGCAGCGTGCGCAGTCGACCGAAAATGCCCAGCGCAGGCGGCAGTTTGCTTCCGACGGTTATGATGGAATCACGGCTCAGGCTCATGGCGGTATTTGTCTAGCTACCATCGGCTGATTTCAGCCCGGCTGAAGCCAAACCCCGATCAAACGGCAACCGGCGCGCTCGCGCCCGTTGCCGGTGAAACCGCCACACACGAGACGCCCCGCGCGCGCAACCGGCAGGCGGGGCGTCGGTTAATCTTCTCGGCCTGATAGGGTTGCAGCCCTCCTTTCAGAGCAGACGGCAAATCAGCAGTTCGCGCTCGAACAGCATCTCCTTGGGCAAAGAGGCATGCAGGTCGATGAAGAGCTCCTCATGGCTGAGCACCTCGGCGCGCCACGCGGCGCGATCGATGGCCTGCAGTTCCTCGAACTTCTCCTTGGGGAAATCGCAGCCGGTCCAGTCAATGTCCTTGTGCCGCGGCAACCAGCCGATGGCGGTCTCATTGGCGCGACCGCCGGCACGCACGCGATCGAAGATCCATTTGAGCACCCGCATGTTCTCGGAAAAGCCCGGCCACATGAAGCGTCCGTCCTTGTCCTTCCGAAACCAGTTCACGTGGAAGATGCGCGGCGTCTCCGAGAGCTTGCGCTGCATGCTGATCCAGTGTCGGAAATAGTCCCCCATGTTGTAGCCGCAGAACGGCAGCATGGCCATCGGGTCGCGCCGCACCTTGCCGATCGTGCCGGCGGCGGCGGCGGTCATCTCGGATCCCATGGTGGCCCCGACGTAAACGCCGCTCGACCAGTTGAAGGCCTGGTAGATCAGGGGCATCGTCGTGGCCCGGCGGCCGCCGAAGACGATGGCGCTGACCGGCACGCCTTCCGGCTTTTCCCAGTCCGGGTCGATCGTGGGACATTGTGAGGCCGGGGCGGTGAACCGGGAGTTCGGGTGCGCCGCCTTCGTGCCCTTTTCCTTGGCGAGGGCGGGCGTCCAGTCCTTGCCTTGCCAGTCGATGAGGTGCTCCGGCGGTTTCTCCGTCATGCCTTCCCACCACACGCCCTTGTCGTCGGTGAGCGCGACATTCGTGAAGATGGTGTTCTTCGCGAGCGAGGCCATGGCGTTGGGATTGGTCTGCAGGCTGGTGCCGGGCGCCACGCCGAAGAAGCCGGCCTCGGGATTGATGGCGTGCAGCCGGCCGTGGGCGTCCGGCTTGATCCACGCGATGTCGTCACCGACCGTCGTCACCTTCCAGCCCTGCTTCTTGAAATGCTCCGGCGGGATGAGCATGGCGAAGTTCGTCTTGCCGCACGCGCTGGGGAAGGCGGCCGCCACGTAGATCTTGCGGCCCTCGGGGTTCTCCACGCCGAGAATCAACATGTGCTCGGCCATCCAGCCCTCGTCGCGCGCCATTGCGCTGGCGATGCGGAGCGCAAAGCACTTTTTCCCGAGCAGGGCGTTGCCGCCATAGCCCGAGCCGAAGCTCCAGATCTCCCGCGTCTCGGGAAAATGGACGATGTATTTCTCTTTGTTGCACGGCCAGGCGACATCCGGCTGCCCGGGCTTGAGCGGTGCGCCCACCGAGTGCACGCAGGGCACGACCCGCTTGAAATCGGCGTCGATCAGTTCGAACACCTTCTTGCCGATGCGGGCCATAATCCGCATGTTCACCACCACGTAGGGTGAGTCGGTCAGTTCCACGCCGAGTTGCGACATCGGGGAGCCGATCGGGCCCATGCTGAAAGGCAGCACATACATGGTGCGCCCCTTCATGCACCCGTTGAAGAGGCCCTTGAGCGTCTTGCGCATCTCGAACGGGTTGACCCAATTGTTGGTGGGGCCCGCCGCCTCCTTGGAGAGAGAGCAGATATAGGTTCGATCCTCGACGCGCGCCACATCACCGGGATCGGAGCGCGCCAGAAAACATCCCGGCCACTTTTTCTGGTTCAGCTTGATAAAGGTTCCGGCGTCCACCATCTCCGCGCAAAGCCGGTTGTATTCCGCCTGTGAGCCATCAACCCAGTGGATCGCATCCGGCTTGCACAGCGCAGCCATCTTGTTCACCCAGCGAATCAGATGCGGATTGTGACTCAGGGGAGTGATAGCGTCGCTTTTCATGCCGATAGTATCCTGTGCAATTCAATCTGAGTAAACCGGAAAGGTTGTTCGTGGGTTGCGGTTACTCTCGTCATGACTCCGCGCAATAAATGCGGCTCGCCGCCCGTCACCCGATCCCTAGTCTGGCGCGATGATGAAGCTGTGCATTTTCGGCGGCTCGATGGTTTTCAGCTATGCCGGCTGGTACGTGGGCACCTTGTTCGGCTTCGAAATGTTTGGCTGTTTCCTCGTGAGCGGGGTGTTCAGCATCGCCGGGGTTTGGGCCGGTTGGAAACTCGCCCGGTCACTGGAATAAGCCTCACGCGGCAGGCTCGATGTGGACGGTGACATCGTCGATGGCATGCCGGGCCGAGGCATGCAGCGCGTCCTTCACCGCATGCGCGATGTCGTGGCCCTCCTTCACCGACAGGCTGCCTTCCACCCTGACCTGGATGTCCACGAGCAGGCTGAGCCCGCTTCGCCGCATGCGCACCTTGTCGAGCGTCCGCACGCCCGGGACCGCCAGGGCGATGGCGCGCACTTCGTTTTCGAGACTTGCGGGCAGGGCCGTGTCCATCACCTCGCCCAATCCTTTTAGAAACATGCCCACGCCGTTGAAGGCGATGACCACGCAGGCGAACAGCGCCGCCCAGTCATCTGCGGTCTCCCAGCCCTTGCCGCCCCACAAGGCGATGGCGATACCCACGAAGGCGGCGGCCGAGGTCAACGCGTCCGACCAGTGATGCAAGGCCTCGATACCCAGCGCGGTGCTGCCCACGGATTCGCCGGCGGCACTCATGCGCCGCGAAAACATCGCCTTGGCCACAATGACTCCGGCCAACACGATCAGGGTCCACCAGGCCGGGCCTTGATGCGGCGTGCGGATTTCCTGCACGGCGTGCCAGCCCACCCATCCCGCCATCGCAAAAATGAATCCCGCCACCGCCAGGCCGGCCAACGATTCCGCTTTGCCGTGACCATACGGGTGATCGGCGTCGGGAGGTCGCGCCGCCACCTGAAAACCCAGCCACACCATGGTCGAGGTGAGAATATCGAGCATCGATTCGGCCGCATCCGCCACCAGCGCGTAGGTGTGCCCCAAGATCCCCGCCGCCAGCTTCACGACGGCGAGCACCGCATTCAAAGCGATGCCCCGCAGCACCAAGCGCGCACTTTCCTGGGCGCGTCGCGCTGTGCGTGCGGATACTTCGGGTGGGGGCATCCCGACACTCTAGCCCACGCGGTGCTCCAGACAAGCCTGCTCCCGTACACACCGGCATTGACCGGTCCCGGGCATCGGGTGTACGCCTTGGCCCAGTCCAAAGAAGATGTCCGACACCGAAGCACCCGTCGCCGCCGAGCCCGTCAAACAGTTCTCCGTTTTCATCGAGAACCGCGTCGGCCGGCTGCACGATCTCGTCGCCCTGCTCGGCAAGCACAACATCCACATCATGGCCATGACGACCATCGATCAGACCGACACGGCGCTCGACCGCATGATCGTGGATGACCCGGAGCGCGCCCGAGAGCTGATGGCCGCCAACAACTTTTTCTTCACCGAGTGCGACGTGCTGGTGGTGGAGTTCAACGACGAGTCCAAGCTTCAGGCCGTGCTCTCGGCCCTCATCACGGTCGAGGTGAACATCCATTACGCGTACGCCTTTCTCGTC
>JBDKHE010000393.1:0-3033 GCA_039797805.1 Verrucomicrobiota bacterium | reverse complement strand
CGCGATGGTGGAGCAGTTGGCGAATCAGGCCACGCAGATCACCAATCAGGTTCGGCAGATTCAGCAGTTCGAAACCCAGCTCAAGCGCATGGGCGACATGGCCAACGTGAAGGATCTCGTCGGCTTCGCGGAGTTCCGTGCCGACCTGAGCCTCCCGACACAGGTTAAGACCTGGGCGCAGGGCATCGCCCGTGTCGATGGCCGGGGTCTATTTGGCGACACGCGGGGCGGCATCTTCCGTGAAGTCCGGGCAGACTTCCGCGACTTCGATGGTGCCGTGATCGAACGCGACCCGACCGTTTACAAAGAGTCTCACGATATGGCCCTCACGGTGGATGAGTTTAAGGCCGTGCAGAGCGACGTTTATACGCGCCGGGAGGATCTGAAGCGAGCCATCGCGCAAACCAGCGAAGCCCTCCGGGTGGCCGAAACGGAGGCGGAGCAGAAGAAGTTGGAGGCGGTGCTGAACGCCCAGTATGGCCAGCTTACCGCGGTCGATGCCGAGATCGCCCTGAGTGCGGCCCAGGTGCAGGTCAAGGCGGCCGAGTCCACGGCCATGACCAATGCTCAGACTGAAGCCGATGCCGAGGCTCGGCGCCGGCTGGCCCAGCAGGAAGCGCGGAAGCTCTCGGCAACGTTCACGCCGCAATACGGTTCTTTGCTCCAACATGTGTTTGAAAAACGTTTCACACCCTAACCCCGAACACCCCCGGAAAAAATAGGTCAAAACGGTCCTATGAAAGCACCTACGTTTACCGGAGTTTTGCTGATAGCGCTGATGGTCACGAGCGGATGCGTGGATCGGGAGGCCGAGACCAAGCGAGCTAAAGAAGAGGCGGACGCGAAGGCGCGAGCTGAGGCGGCTCGAAAGGAAATGGATGCCTTACCGAAGGCGTTTCAAACCCCGGATTACTACAAGAAAAACGAACCAGCCAAGAAGCCGGACCCACAACCCAAACAGTAGCGCCCCCATGCCCATCGCGATAGGCACAATTCTGCCGCCATCCTACTTCGATGGTCTATCGACCTTGTGGGGTGGCTGTGCCTATATTGGTAGCACGATTGTTGCCGCCGGGCTTGTGTTTCAAGTTGTCCGAGGCCGGCCGGATGCCGGAGATTTCATCTGGCTTCTCGCGAAGGTTTTCCTGATCGGGATCGCGACGCTGTTCATTCGGGAATGGTTGATGAGGCTAAACGATATCGTGCTCGCCTTTGGCGAGACGTTGGGAGTTGACCCTCGGCGTGTTGACGAGCGGTTCGTTGAATTCATCGCCGGAAAGGCCGCGACGGAACCTGATGCGAGCATGTGGGACATCATTTGGGGCACCAAGTCCATCGGAACCGCAATCTGCTATGCTCTGCTTTGGCTGTTCGGGTGGATGTCCTGGGGAATTCAGTATGTGGTTAAACTCATAGGGGGCGTCCTTCTCACGGCGGGATGGGCGCTCAGCCCGATCTTTCTCGCGTTCTTCATGCTGCGGCCGATGGCGGCGGTTGCTCAGAAATACGTCATCGGTTTGGCCGCGTTGGTTTGCTGGCCCTTCGGGTGGACGATTGCGGCAGTCGTTACTAACGCGATGCTTGATGCAGCGGCCACAGCCAACTTGGTGCCGATCTTTGTTGCCGGCGCTCCGGTCGCGGCGCCCGCGCTTACCGTGCTCCTGGTCGGAGCCTGGATGATCGTGAGTTCGATCCTCGCCCCGTGGATAACGACTAAAATCCTCCTGATGGGGGCAAATCCGGCAGCAGCCTTTGCCCAAGGCGTTGGTGGTGTCGCTCAGGCGGCATTCACTGGCGGCGTCGGCGCTGCTGTGGCTGCGACCACAGGCGGGGTAGGTGCAGCAGGCGTGGTCGCCGCTGCGGCTGGCGGGGCGTTGGCGGCAGGAACCGAATCATCCGTGCGGGGTGGCGGCTCCGCACGAACGACGAGCACCGCGGTTGGAGGCGCGGCGGGGTTCTTCTCCGGTAGCCTAATGCGCCGCCACGCCGCAGCGTCGGAAGATTCTGCATCGGCGGCACGACAGAACGCTGAAGCCAACGAGGCGTTCTCCTCAGTTTTCACAGACTACGCGCGGCGCCAGCGGCGAAGCCAAAGCGGGTTCAACAATCAGCCGCACGACGACGACCCGAATCGGGCCGCCATAGACATCGACAGCCATGATAAATCAAAGTCGTAGATCCGTCAGGGCGCTTGAAGACTCGACGTCATCGGTTCGGCGCAGCACGGCCGCGAAGCAAAAAGCTACGCAGGCTCTCCGTGAGCTATTGTCTGGGGAAAACGCCGGAACTGCGGCGGCGTCCGACACCGGAGGCGCAGCAAAGCCGGTTGGTAAACAGTCCACCCGGAGGTAACTGCCATGGTCGCCAACGCTGAAACAACTTCCGCGCCCGCTTCACGCGTTGCGCCGCAGTTCGGGAAACCGAAATCCTCGCTGCTGGCGATTTTTGACCGGCAGCGTCGTCAGTCGTTGATCTGGTTCTTCGTCGCCGTCCTGGCGTGGGTGTGGGCCGCGTGGGACCGGCACACCTTGGTCGAGCAACTGACCCGCAAGCGCGAGGTCGTGATGATCGACAGCCTCGGCACCTATTACGTGTCGCCGGTCGTGGACATTCAGGAAGCGAAAGACCTGCACGCGATGCAGACGAAGCTCGCTTGCAAGGCGCTGTTCGAACGCAACCCGGCGGGCTTGGACAATCCCGAATTGTTCAAGCAGCTCTTCCTCCGGGAGGCCGCGCAGACTGCACAGGCATCGCTCAACCGGACCAAACCCGAGTTCGAAGCCAAATCCCTCCATCAGAAAGTGGAGGTCGGTGTGCCGGAGATTCTGAGCACGCGTGACAACGCCTTCTACACGTCAGCCGACGTTCAGTTGATCCGCGTCGGTTCCTATCAGGGAGCGCCCATCACGGAGGTGCTTCGCTACCGGGTGAAATTCAAGTTCCTGGTCAACCCGGACCTGACCCGCAACGGGCGGTTTCCGACCGCGGTCGCCGCGTTCCAAGTGGAGCCCATCAAAACGTGAGGACGCGCCA
>JBDKHE010000392.1:0-3312 GCA_039797805.1 Verrucomicrobiota bacterium | reverse complement strand
CCTCGCTTCCGGGGTTGGGTTTGGATTGGTCTGGCGGTGCTGCTCACTCCGGTCCTGGCGGTCGGCCTGTTGGCCTACTCGGTGCTGACGCTCAACGCGAATGCCGCCACGCTCTGCAAGGAAGTGGTGGCGGCGACGCAGGCCGACGTGCACACCCGGGTGCAGCTGGATGTCGGTTGGCTCACCTTGGGCACGGCTCGCACGGTGTTGCGTTTTGTTGACCATGAGCACGTCGCCGAGGCCCGGCAGGCTTTGGCGGCCGTGAGGCATGCGAGCGTGGGTGTCTATGAATGGTCGGCGGACAAGGCCCCCGAAGCGAAAGAAGGCCTTTTTGCCCGCACGGACCGGGTGATGCGGAAACGGGGCCTCTACCGGCTCGCGGGCGTGAGCAATGACCGAGAGACCGTCCTGGTCTATGCGTCCGAAAATTCCAGGCCCGGGGCCCGACTGGACCTTTGCGTGGCGGTTCTGAGCCGGAACGAATTGGTAATCGCGGCCGCGACGGTCGACGCAGACGGATTGGCTGAGCTGGCCGGCCGGCAGTTACAGCAGAAGATGGGTGGGATCAAGGCACTGGCGCTCAATTGAGCCGGGCTCTGCACGAGAGAGGGGTTGAGCTGGCCGGAGGATCGTGTCTGCTGTGCGGCTGATGCCTGAACTGCCCACCATCGTCACGACACCCGCTCTGCCGACGGTCGTCCACCTCGACGCCGACGCCTTTTTCGTGTCGTGCGAGCTGGCTGAGCGGCCCGACCTGCGCGGCACGAAATGCGCCGTGGGCGGACGCGAGCGCGGCATCATCTCGTCGGCCAGCTATGAAGCCCGGGCCTGCGGGGTCTACACCCCGATGCCTACGAAGCTGGCGCTCAAGGTGTGTCCCGACCTGATCTTGCTGCCGCACACCTCGGGGATCTACAGCAAGAAATCGCGGGAGATGTTCGAGCTTTGTGAGACCCTCACGCCCATCGTGCAGCGCAATTCGATTGATGAAGGCTATCTCGACCTGGGGCCTTGCGGTTTCAAGACAGCCGCGGAGATCGAACAGCGGGTGAGAGCACTGCAGCAGCGGATCTGGGACGACCTGCAGATCCCGACCTCCTTCGGCATCGCTGCCAACAAGCTGGTGTCCGCCATTGCCAGCAAAGCAAACAAGCCAAGAGGTTTCACGGTGGTGCCGCCGGGTAGGGAAGGCGCATTTCTGGCTCCGTTGAAAATCAGCGTGATTCCCGGAGTAGGCAAGAAGAGCGAGGAACGGCTCGCTGCCGCCGGCATCCGGTTGGTGAGCGACCTGTTCACCAGGAGCGAGTCCGAGCTCAAGGCACTCTTCGGCCGCGGGTGGGAGGAGATGCTGAGCATGGCGAGGGGCGAGGATGACCGCGAGGTCCACACCGACCAGGAGGACGCGAAGAGTTACTCCACGCAGGAGACCTTCGGACAGGACATCAGCGACTTCGCCGGCATCGAGCAGATCGCGAAGCGCATGATCGACGAGTTGATGCCTGCCATCCGGGCTGATGGCAAACGGGTGAAGACGATGACCGTGAAGGTTCGTTATCCCGGCATGGAGAACAGCACGGCCGGCCGCAGTCTGGCGGAGGCAACGGATCTGGAAGCGCCCTTTTACCCGCTGGTGAGTGCCTTGCTGCGCGCCGCGTGGACGAAGCGGCGACCCTTGCGCCTGGTGAGCGTGCGCTTTTCGGGCGTGGAGGAGAAGGGCGCGCAGCTGGAGATGTTTGCCCAGACCGATGAGAAAAAGCGACGCTTGGCGGCGGTCCTGGACAAGCTCAACGAACAGGGCAAGAAGGGCGTGGTCCGGCACGGGCATCAACTGAAGCAGGATCACCCCTGATACCGGACGGCCGCGCCGGTTCGCTGGAAATTGGGCTTCCGCTTTTCGCATTCGCGGCCATCAGTGATAGCCGTGGCTAACAATACCGAAATCGACAGACGCATCGTGGCGGCCAAGCAGGCGGTAATGGCTGAGACTTCGCTCATGCACCGGGAGTTCGGTCATGCGCGGGCCGTCATCAAGCACGACGGCACCAAGGTGACGCCCGTGGACATCGCCATCTCCGAGCATCTCATGGCGGCCATCACGAAGGAGTTCCCCGAAGACCAGTTCTTCAGCGAGGAATTGGCCCCGACGGCGATTCCTGTGCCGGTGACCTCGCGTTTCTGCTGGGTGTGCGATCCGATTGACGGAACCAACAATTACGCGAACGGGCTCAGCCACTGCGCCATTTCGCTGGCTCTGTTGGAACACGGCATGCCGGTCTACGGCGTGGTTTACGACATGGCCCGGCGGAAGCTCATCCATGGCGGCCCGGGGCGCGGGGTCTGGGACGATGGTCAGCCCGCACAGGCCCGGCCGGAAGATCCGAGCCGGCACAGCCTGATCGGCTTCCACTCCCCGGTGGAGAAAAGTTACGCCACGGAGGGCAAACAGGTGATTGAAAACTTCAAGATCCGCGGACTCGGCAGCAGCACCCTGCACCTCGCCTACGTGGCCATCGGCCTGCTCGACGGGGTGGTGGAGCACAACAACAAGATCTGGGACATCGCCGCAGCCTGCGCGCTGATTGAGGAATCGGGCGCCGCGATCCACTACTTTGCCAACCACCCGTTCCCGATGAAGGAATTCACCCTGAAGGCGGAACGCGTTCAGTACGTCACCGGCAACCGAGCGATGGTGGCGAAGCTGCGCGCAGCGTTGGGGCGCTAAACCAGATATTCTTTCAGCGGCACCGGATCCAGGACCTTGGCGTGGGGCAGCTGGGTGGTGAGTTGTTCCATGAACCAGGCGCGGGCGGGTGGGTCGCCGTGGGTGAGGACAATCGAGCGGGGCTGACACTTGACGGCAAAGGCGAGCAGTTCGTCACGGGACGCATGTCCGCTGAACTCGAAGCGCTCAATGTGGGCGCGGATGCGGGTCTTGATGTTGCTGGCGGCAAACAGGAACTCCTCGCCCTGCTTCGCGGCAATCAGGTGGCCGCCGGGGGTGTCCGGATCGCAATAGCCGACGAAACAGATGCTGTGCTTGGCATTGCCCACGAGGCAGGAGGCCAGGGTGTAGGAGGGTGTGTTTTCCACCACCATGCCGGCGCTGACGACGTAGATGCCCTGTTGGCCGGGCTCCTTGCCGGGGACGAGGTCGCGGGGTGATTTTTTCACCTTCAGGTCCTTCAGGATGCTGCGGGTGAAGTGGACGAGATTGGTCTTCTTGCAGATCTGGTCAAAGTAGTCGGCGATATCCATGCCCAGTCCGGACACGAAAATGTTGGTCTCGGGGAGGCGGTTGAACTTTCGGGCGTC
>JBDKHE010000391.1:0-3164 GCA_039797805.1 Verrucomicrobiota bacterium | reverse complement strand
GTCGATCCATGAAAGCGTGAGGTCATGGTACAGCGCCCGTTGGTGCCGCAGACCGACGAGCAGCTTGAACCGGGTATCCGCAAACTTCCCCCGTTCCCGCCACCAGATCGGCAGGATGTCCCGCACGAGCCCGTCCGCCTCCGTCGGCAGGACCAGGCAGCGCGTGTCGGGAAACTCCCGGCGGGCGAGCGTCTCCTGCGAACGGGATACGACCAGGGTGCAGTGCTCGGGGCCGATCTGCCGGAGCAGCAGTCGAACAGTCGAGAGGGCGAGGACGAAATCACCGATGCGGCCCAGCAGGAAAAGGCACGCGCGATGCGATTGCTTGCGCGGCCCGCGGGGCGGCCCGGACAACCATGCGCCCATCTGGCGCCGCAGCGGGGCGGGGATCCGGGTGGTGGGAGGCGGCAGCAGGGGTGAGCAGAACATGGTCCGGTCAGGCAGGTTGGTCGGTGGCTTCCGCATCCGCCAGCCCCAGCATGATCCATAACGGAATGGCGCCCATCGGTCCCTCCAGCACCACGCCGAAACCGGCGCTCACGAGCACGACCCAGCAGGCGGCCTGCAGGGTGAGCGACTGCAGCCGGGCCGGATCGGTGCGGGCGGCCCGGGCTGTGCGGGCGGTGACCCGGAACTGGTTGAGATAGATGGCGAGGAGCACCAGCGCGCCGCTCAGTCCCATGCGCCCCAAGGTGGTCATGAAAATGTTGTGCGGACTGCGCGCGGTGAAGTCGTCGCCCGAGTCGGGATAGTACTCCTGCACGAAACCCCGGGCGAGGTCCGCGCCGAAGCCGAGGCCGAAGACCGGTGCCGTGGTGAGGGTTTCCTCGGCGACGTTCTTCCACCAGACGAGGCGGAAGCGGTTGTTGTCGCCCTTGCTGCCGCTCTGGTCGCTGCGGTAGTCGCGCGTGCCGCTGAAGTCCGCGATGGAGGCGACCGTCTCGTAGATCGCGTAGGCGCGGGTCTGGGTGAAATCCTTTTTCTGCAGCAGAGAAACGACCGTGATCGCCAGCAGGCCGGCCAGGGCCAGGCCGACGAGCACCTGGGCGGGCCGCCAGCGTCCGGCGCGGGCCATGAAGCCGATGGCCACCACCAGACCCACCAGGCCGGAGCGGGAGAGGAGAACCACGCCAAGGATCAGGGAGGTCACCGCGAGCAGCCAGCGCCACCAGCTCTGCCGCCAGTCCGTCGCATCGTTCGGGAGCAGCAAAATGTAACCGGCAAAGAGAAAGGTCGCGAGCAGGTCGCCCTTGTAGAAAATCAGCGGCACGCCGCTGACCAGCAGGTTATCCAGAAAGAACTCGGGAAAGAAGGCGCCGGGTATGCCCAGCAGGGGCAAGACGGCAAAGGTCACGAGCAACGCGCCGTGCAGCAACTTTCGCGAGGGCGGGTGCCGCGCGATCGCCTGCGTGGCGAAGAAATAGAGCACATAGTACACCGTCGCAAAATCACGCAGCGCGAGGAAGCCGTAGGTTTTGACGTCCCAGGCAATGCGGCCCGCCCCGAGCACGAGCCAGAAGAGCAGCAGGCTGTTCAGCCAGTTGAACGTCACCGGCACGACCCGGTTCAGCGCCCCGCGCAAGATGACCAGCGCGACCGCGATGCCGAGTCCGAGCTCGCTCAAGAACAGCGGCAGGCCCGACACGGGCATGATCTGGGCGAAACCGCGGTTGCCGATGATGTAGCCAAACACCAGAAAGCCCAGCAGCCAGGCTTCGGCGAGCGGACCGCGGGTCCAGGAGAGCACGGCCCACACCGAGACGAGGGCGGCGACCGACGCGATGAAGCGCTCCTCCTGCGCCAGGGCGATGCCCACCCAGACGGCCAGCACGCAGGCGGCGAAGCCGATCAGGAGGGTGCGCAAACGCGGATGCATGGCGGCGAGCACAGCCGGAGCCCCGCGCCGGCGCAACTCCGGACGCGCGAAAACCAAAGCCGCCTTGCCTCGGGCGCCGGTCGTGGTGAGATGCGGCATGCCCGTCGTCTCCGTCCTGATGGCCTGCCACCGCGACACGCCCTTCCTGCGGCCGGCCATCGCGAGCGTGTGGAGCCAGACGCTGCCGGATCTCGAACTGGTGCTGGTGGACAACGGAGCGGGCCTGAGCGTCGATCGCCTTGGCGAGGTGGGCCGCGACCCGCGGTTGCGGCTGATTCATTTCCCGGCGAACCGGGGTATCCCTGCCGCGCATAACGCCGCGTTGGCGGCGGCGAGCGGCGGGTTCGTCGCGCTGCTGGATCACGATGATCTCATGCTGCCGCGGCGGTTGGAACGGCAGGTCGCCGCGCTGACCGCGGATCCCAAGCTCGGACTGGTTTCCTCGCTGGCGGAAACCATCGACGCGGAAGGACAGGTGGTGGGACGGGAATTCGCGCTGGTGTCCGGGGACGACCAACGCCGCTACTCCGCCTATGCGAGTCCCGTGGTCACGCCGGCGTACACGGGACGACGCGAGGTTTTCGGGAAACTGCCGTATCGGGAGGCGTTCTCCCTCGCGGCGGATTTCGATTTCATCGCGCGCGTGGCGGAAGAGTGCGCGCTGGGCGCGGTGCCGGAGGTGCTGTTGCGCTATCGGCGTCACGCCACGCAGGCCACGCAGGAGCACGCGGCGTTGATCGAGCTCCAGCGGGCGCAGATCCGCCTGGCCACCGCGCTGCGGCGGGCCGGACAGACCGAGGACGTGAACGAGACGCCGCTGCCGGCTGGCGATCAGTCGCAGATTTCCCTGAGCTGGGCCGGGCGCGCCCTGGCGGAAGATTGTTTTGCCCTCGCGGCGTACCAGGCGCGCCGCGCGGTGGCGTTGCGGCGCGACCTCGTCACGGCGACCCGCGCGTCGTCATTGGCCTGGCGCGCGTGGACCCGCGCGCCCGCCGTCGATCGCGGGCTGGTGGCGCGGATGTTTTTGTCCGGCCCGGTGAAGGCGTTGGGTGTGAAGGCGGGGTGATTTCGAATGGTCTCGGTGGCTTTAGGCCGACCCTACACACCCCGGTCCCGCTTGCGGGACCACCCCTCTTCATAGAGGGGAATAATACCGCCGCAGACGAAGTCCCCTCTATCAAGCCGGACTCATGCAGCTGAGCTGTCCTTTGGCTCTCATTCTCGCTCCACCAATTGGTGTGTGTAGGGGCGTCGCTTGACGACGCCCGCAAGGTCGCCGGCGATCAAC
>JBDKHE010000390.1:0-10131 GCA_039797805.1 Verrucomicrobiota bacterium | reverse complement strand
CCTGCCCACAGGATTTGTGGGATTGATGGTCGGTGGTCTCATCGCGGCCAACTCTTCCACGATTCTGACGCACCTTAACTGGGGTTCTTCTTACCTAGTCCACGATTTCTACCGACGGTTTGTCGCGCCCCACGCCGACGAAAGGCACTATGTAAACGCGGGGCGGATTTGCACGGTCGTGCTCTATGTGGTCGCTGCATTGCTAAGCCTGGCGCTGGAGTCCGCACAGGACGCGTTCGAGGTGCTCATCTCGATCGGTGCGGGCACCGGTCTGCTGTATCTGTTGCGCTGGTTCTGGTGGCGGATCAGCGCGTGGTGTGAGATCGTTGCGATGGCCAGCTCCTTCACGATCTCGGTCGTGTTCTTCGTCCTGAAGAAGGCAGGCCATGCGCCGCCTTTTGCCCACACCGTGCTTTATTCGGTGGGCTTCACCACGCTGTGCTGGCTGGTCACCGCCTATATCGGTGCTCCGACCAGCCGCGAACGCCTTATCTCGTTTTACCGGAAGGTGCGCCCTTCTGGACCTGGGTGGGCGAGGATCCGCGCTGAAGCTGCCGAAGAAGGTGCGGCCGATACCGCAGTGACGGGCGACCACATGGGCCTGGCGGTGCTGGGCTGGGTTGCGGGCTGCCTTACAATCTGGTCGTCGCTTTTTGCCATCGGCTATTTTCTCTACGGGCGCACGCAGTTGGCCTTGGTCCTCACCGCAGTTTTGATCGTCAGCAGCGGGGTGCTCCTCTTCGTGTGCAATCGTCTTTGGGATCGGGACACAACTCGCGACGAACAAGGCCATTAGTTGGTCCACACAGTCTTTCTATGCTTAAAGTTGTTCCTAGATTTCGTCCCGCTCTAGATCCGGACTTTCTGCCTGCGGCGCTGTGGAACCGCGGCTATCGCGATCTTGTTGCGCATGATCCGACTTCCCGGCCCTTTGCGCTCGCATTGGTCCACGCCGACGGCACAGCTTCGGTGCACCATGACCGTGTCCTTGCCGCCACGCACCCCGCAGCGGCCCACACGTTGCGTTACGCCGAGCGTCTGCTGAAATTCCTACTCTGGCAAAAAGGCGGCTGCCAGGTTCTTGTCGCTGGCGCCGACGAGATCGCCGCGGCGCTGGCAAAAATCTACAGCCGGACTGGCGCGCGCGCCTTCGACCATGACTTCATGGGCGGAAAAGTCTATGGACGCACCTTCACCGTTGAGTCTCGTCCGTTGGATGCGCTGCCTGTTTCGGACGAATGCAGTCTGGCGGTAGGCTGGCATCTCGACGGTTGTCGTATCGGCTTTGATCTTGGCGGTAGCGATCGTAAGGCCGCCGCGCTCATCGACGGTAAGGTGGTCTATTCCGAAGAGATTCCCTGGGATCCGTATTTTCAGACCGACCCGACTTACCACCTCGCTGGTGTGCAAGATACGCTCACGCGCGCTGCAGCGCATCTGCCGCGCGTTGACGCTATCGGGGGCAGCGCCGCGGGTGTTTATGTCAACAACGAGGTGCGCGTCGCGTCGCTCTTCCGCGGAGTGCCAGCGGATCAGTTTGAAAAGCACATCCGCCGGATGTTCTTCACCCTGCAGGACAGTTGGGGTGGGGTGCCTTTCGAAGTGGCCAACGACGGTGAGGTCACAGCACTCGCGGGCGCGATGAGCCTGGCGGACAATGCCGTGCTTGGCATTTCCTTGGGAACCAGCCAGGCCGCCGGCTACGTCACGCCCGCCGGTAATATCACTCCTTGGCTCAACGAACTTGCATTCGCCCCGATCGACTTCCGCGCCGATGCACCGCGCGACGAGTGGTCGGGCGACTTCGGGTGTGGTGTGCAGTATTTTTCCCAGCAAGGCGTGGCTCGCCTCGCGGCACGTGCCGGGTTCTGTTTGCCGGCCGAGCAGTCGCTGGCGGAACAACTGATTGCGGTGCAGGAGGCACTGCAGCAGGGCGACGCCCGGGCTCGCGCGATTTTCGACTCGATCGGCGTGTGCTTCGGCTACGCGGTCGCGCATTACTCAAATTACTACGAGATCCGCAACCTGCTCATGCTCGGGCGGGTCACTTCTGGCGAAGGCGGCGAACTCATCCTAGCTCGCGCCGGCGAGGTGTTGCGTGCCGAGTTTCCTCCGTTGGCCGAATTGATCTGTCTGCGCACACCAGATGAAAAGGACAAGCGCCATGGCCAGGCCATTGCGGCCGCCAGCCTGCCCAGGATAACCAGGAAATGCTGACCCGCCATCCCTATGAAACTCTCCCATCCCGCAGCAGACGTTTATGTGCCCGACTCCTCGTTGCATCCGGTGGCAGCGCTCGCCCGCACCACGCACCTGTGCGTAGCTGCGCACCAGGATGACATCGAGATCATGGCCTATCACGGCATCGCCGAATGCTTCGGCCACACGGATAAATGGTTCTCCGGCGTGGTCGTCACCAACGGCGCCGGCAGCCCGCGCAGCGGCGTCTACGCCAACCACACCGATGCCGAGATGCTGGCCGTGCGCGTCCGCGAACAACGCAAGGCCGCCCATATCGGCGAATATTCCATCCAGCTGCAGCTCGCTCATCCCAGCAGTGCGGTGAAGGATCCGCATAACGCGGCCGTCGCGGCCGACCTCGCGGCCATTTTCTCCGCCGCGCGAGCCGAGGTGGTCTACCTGCACCAGCCGGCGGACAAGCACGATACCCACCTTGCCGTGTTGGCGCATTCTCTTGCCGCGCTGCGCTCCCTGCCGGCGGCGCACCGGCCCAAGCGCGTGCTCGGCTGCGAGGTCTGGCGTGACCTTGACTGGATGGTGGATGCCGACAAGCAGGTGCTCGACGTGGGTGCCTATCCGAACGTCGCCGCCTCGCTCGTCGGCGTCTTTGATTCGCAGATCACCGGGGGCAAGCGTTACGATCTCGCCACGGCCGGCCGCCGGCTGGCTCACGCCACTTATCACAACTCGCATGCCACGGACCGGTTCCAGGCGCTGACCTGGGCGATGGACCTGACGCCGCTGCTTGCGGACGGGGCGCCTAGCCTGCGCGAGTATGCGCGGAAGTTCGTGGACCGCTTCCGGCAGGATGTCGACGAGCGGCTGGCTCGCTGGTCATGACGGAGCCCGCCCCGCTTCCCGATCAGCGGCTGGCGTCAATCGACGCCTACCGTGGCTTCGTGATGCTGCTGATGATGGCGGAAGTGCTGCATCTGGACGCGGTGGCGCAGACGCAGGCCGGCAGTGGTTGGTGGGGGTGGCTCGCCGGGTTGCAGCAGCATTCCTTGTGGACGGGCTGCACGCTGCACGACATCATCCAACCATCATTTTCATTCCTGGTTGGGGTGGTTCTGCCGTTCTCGCTCGCGGGGCGCTGGCGGCCCGGAGAGCCAGTGGTTGGCCTTGCGGGACACGCGCTCCGGCGGGGTCTGATCTTGGTGCTGCTCGGGGTATTCTTACGATCTCTTGGCCAGGCCCGGACCGACTGGACCTTTGAAGATACACTGACGCAGATCGGACTCGGTTATCCCTGGCTGGTGGGTTGCGCGTTATGCCGGCGACGCACCCAATGGACGGTTTTTGCGGTGATCCTCCTTGGCTACTGGGCGGCCTGGGCGCTCTACCCGGTGCCCGGGCCGGATTTCGACTATACCAGTCTGAACGTGCCGCCGGATTGGAACGAGCGTGCCACGGGCTTGGGAGCCCACTGGAACATGAACGCAAACCTCGGCGGAGCGGTGGACCGATACCTCCTCAACCTGTTTCCCCGCGCGGAACCGTTCATCGGGCATCCCGAGGGCTATGTGACGCTCAGCTTTATTCCCACACTGGGCACGATGATTTTGGGCCTGCTGGCAGGCGGCTGGCTGCGTGCCGGTTGGTCCGACCGGGAGCGCGTGCAGCGTCTGGTGCTGGTTGGCGCGGCGGGGTTGATCCTCGGCAGCGCGCTGCATTTCGGCGGCATTTGCCCGGTGGTGAAGAAGATATGGACTCCCGCCTGGACGCTGTTCAGCGGTGGCCTCTGCTGTCTGCTGCTGGCCGCGTTTTATGCGGCGATCGAAGGACGGGGGGCGCGCTGGGCCTTCGCGCTCATCGTGATCGGCAGCAATTCCATCGCCGCATACTGCCTGGCGCACCTGATTGAAGGCTTTGTCGCCGCGTCGCTCCAAACCCACCTGGGCGCCGGATTTTTCGCAGTGCTGGGCGAACCATATGCCCCAGTGCTGCGTGGCGCGGCCGTGCTCATGGTCTACTGGCTGATCCTCCTTTGGCTATATCGGCGGCGGCTGTTTCTGAAAGTCTGAGCCCCGCCGTCCTAACGGCCGGGCGATCGACCCTTGTGCAGCAGCTGTCGGGCGTTTTCTCCGTAAATCTTCCGGAGGGTGCCGGGGCTCAGGCCCAGGCCGTAGAGATTCCACAGGTAGGAGAACTGCTCGACGCCGTAAAAATGGTCGTCGCTCGACTCCAGGATCCGGAAGGTCATCTGATACATCTCCGGCGTGAATTCCATGTCTGACCCATAGAGCAGACGATCCTGGTATCGCTCGAAGAAGGCGGCTGCCACGCGCGGGATGGTGGCGGTTTCGGCGAAGCGGGCCGAGATGTCCGCATAGAGGTTCGGGTGGCGGTCAAGCAGGGCGCCTAGACGCGCGAGATCATAGTCCAGGTTAGCGAGGTGGCAGGCGATAAAGGTCGTCCGCGGATGGCGTTGCAGCGTCGCCGCGAGGATGTCGATCATTCCGTTCAGGTCCACGAGGTCCTTTTTCTGGTCGAGGCGCCAGAGGTAGGCGTTGATCATGCCCTCGTTGCGACCGTCCATGGGCTGATACATCCAGATGGGGTCAGCGACGTGCAGGTTCACCGGCATGCCCAGTTCGGCGCATTTTTCCAGCAGGGGGTCCATCCGCGAGTCGTTCATGTGGAGGTAGTCGGCCTTCGCCCGCGGCCTGCCGGGAATTGGGCGAGTAAGCCCCTGCCCCTTGTCGGATTCTTCCCCCACGCCGCGAGCGCCACGTCGGTAGCAGCGTTCCAGTTCGGCAACCGCTGCGGGGCCATAGTCCGGTTGGTCGGATCCGGTGTAGTCGAAACCACACCAAAGTTCAAAGCGGTCCGCAAACTCCGCGTAGGCCTCGACAATTCGGTCAAATGCCTCACCTGTGACGCCGGTGAGGAGAATTGTGCGTTCGATGCCCGCCTGATCCATCTGAGCTACCCAATCCTTGATCTCGTCGCGACTTTTCGCGAACGAGGGATGCGAGTGTACGTCAATAACTGGGTAGGCTGCCCGTAGGATTCTCGATGTCGGTATGCGGTAGAGCGAAACCGGGGCGTAGTCTTTCAGCATTAGGCGATCCAGCTCTTGCCCGGAAGCGTCAGTAAGAAGGGGTAACCAAAGGAGAAGCGACAAGCGGTGGAAGGTAAGCAAGATTTTCATGGCGGCTGGTCAGACTGGCTGGGCACAATCGAAAGAAAGGCGTACAACATGGGCGAGTGTGATTCTTAAAAAGTGAGTATTCAGTAAACCGCATTCCTCTAAATACTACGCAAGGCACGTGGGAACGCCCAGACCTAGTTCTGAATGCCAACCCCTCCCCTTAAAGGCGCGCTCCGGCCGGCACCTGCGAAGGTCACCACAGCTTACGACGCGTCTTCTTCGCCACGGGGACTTCCATCCCCAGCGACTCGGCCAGGCCACCTTGGATCCGCGCTGCGCGATCTCGACTTTCAGCGGGTATTCCAGCCGCCGCCGCAAACTCCGGCCAGCGCGCCACTGCCGCCGCCACCTCAGCGTCCACTTCATCAAATTCAGACTGGCTCACACCGGCGTCCAAAGCCGTTCCAGCCAGCGTAACCCGGCGCGGGGAAGTGCCGAAGCTCGTGGGAAACAATCCGTCATCTAATGCCGCCTGTCCGAAAAAATGAGCGTCAGGTCGTAGGCGGGCGACAACGTCCATAGAAATGCAGTTGAACCGCGGAGCGCGCGGAGAGCGAAGAAGAAAGACCTAAACCCCGTCAGCCCAAACGACTCACTCCGGAGATAACTAAACATTTCGGATGTCGTGTTGGGAAGGCGTTTACTATACTGGCTACTATACTTGGTGCCAGAATATCGGGAGAATTGGGGAGGCTTGCCTGACACAGAACAATACAAGTCACTCTAGATTTCAGAGCGGAAACACGGTTTGGAGCGACTTCGAGCGAAGTCGGGGAAAGTGAGCAAAATGGCCTAATTCGGTCTTAGAAGCCCGTGCCGTAAGGCGTGCAGGTTCGAGTCCTGTCCCGAGCACCAGCCTTCGCTCATTGAGCTACGGCTCGGCGAGCCAGCGTTCGCTTGGCGGGCGACGGCCCGGTGAGCCGGCTGCTGTTGTTCTTGCCCCGGAATTGTCAGCCCCGTTTGCGGTTCGAACATTGGCGGGCAGGTCGGGGCTGTGTCAGGGGCAAGTGGGGGCACTGTGCGGGTCGCGAAGTCAAGCGACGGGGGGCGTCCCTTGACTCCCGCGTGGCCGCTGAGATTGTACCCGACTGATGAGTGAGGTCGCCAAGCTATCTTCCGGAACGGAAACCGCGGTCGTGGAAACGACCGTGATGAAGGTATTGGTCGCGCTCAGTCTTTCGCATCTGCTCAACGACACGTTGCAGTCCCTGATCCCGGCGATCTACCCGGTGCTCAAGGATTCGTACCATCTGAGTTATACGCAGGTGGGGCTGATCACCTTTACGTTTCAGATGACCGGGTCGGTGTTGCAGCCGGTGATCGGGTTCTACACGGACCGGCGGCCCAAGCCGTACTCGTTGGCGGTTGGCATGGGCTTGTCCCTGACCGGTCTGATCCTCCTGTCGCAGGCCACGAGTTTCCTGCTGATTCTGATCGCCGCCTGTCTGGTCGGCATGGGGTCGGCGATCTTTCATCCGGAGGCCTCCCGCGTGGCGCGGCTGGCCTCAGGCGGGCGCCATGGTTTTGCCCAGTCCTTTTTTCAAGTGGGCGGCAATCTGGGGTCGTCCTTCGGACCCTTGTTGGCGGCCTTGGTCGTGGTACCTCATGGGCAGCATTCGTTGATCTGGTTTTCGCTGATCGCGCTGCTGGGGATTGTCGTGCTGTCCAAGATCGGGGGTTGGTATCAGCGACACCTGCACGAACAACTCGCCCGGGGGCGCAAATCCGGCCCGTCCCTTCGGCTGACCCTGTCGCGGGGCAAGGTGGTTGGCGCCCTGGCCGTGCTCGTGCTGCTGGTGTTCACCAAATACATCTACCTGATCAGCCTCACCAACTACTACACGTTCTACCTGATCGATCGTTTCGGGGTTTCCGTCTCCACGTCGCAGTACGCGCTGTTTGTATTCCTGTTCGCCGTGGCGGCCGGTACCATCATCGGCGGTCCGGTCGGCGACCGGATCGGGCGCAAGCGGGTCATCTGGTTTTCCATTCTCGGCACGGCCCCGTTCACCTTGGTGCTGCCTTATGTCAATTTTCCGGTGGCGGTGGTTCTGACGTTTTTCATCGGCGTGATTTTGGCCTCGGCATTTTCGGCGATTTTGGTCTACGCGCAGGAACTGCTGCCCGGCAATGTCGGCCTGGTTGCGGGGCTGTTCTTCGGCCTGGCCTTCGGCGTGGCGGGCATCGGCTCGGCCCTGCTGGGCGTGATGGCCGATCACACCAGCATCCGTTTCGTTTTCCAGGTGTGCGCCTTCCTGCCGCTGCTGGGATTGTTGACGGGTTTCCTGCCCGAGGTTGAGCAGCCGCGTGCGCGGGGTTGAAACAGCCACCAGGTCGGGCTGCAACCGTCACACCTCTAAAGCCAAGATTTGCATAGCCGCAGCGGGTGACGTGTGGGATGATTCAGGCAGACCGGTCCGACCGGTTTTGTCCCACGAGTCCCATGTCCTCCACGCCTCAGGCCTGTTCCCCCTTCATGAGCCGGTCCGGAGTGTGGTCCAAATCCCGGAGCTGCGATTTATGAACCTTGCGACCACCTACCTTGGCCTGAATCTCAAAAATCCCCTTGTGGTCGGCGCGTCGCCTTACGGTGACCAGGTCGACGGAGCCCGGCGTCTGGAAGATGCGGGCGCCGCCGCGATTGTCATGCGCTCCCTGTTCGAGGAGCAGATCGACCATCATCAGCGCTCCTTGCATTCGTTGCTCGACATGACGCCGGCCGACAGCCTGGTCCGGGCGCGGGAGTTCTTCCCGTCGTATGAGGAATACCCGCTGACGCCCAACACGTATCTCGAGCAGATCAGCCACCTCAAGGGATCGCTGAAAATCCCGATCATCGCTTCGTTGAACGGCCACCAGCCCGGCGCTTGGACGGATTACGCCCATAAGCTGGAGCAGGCCGGTGCGGATGCCATTGAGTTGAACCTCTATCACCTGATCACCGACCCGCTCATGAGCGGCCAGCAGGTGGAGGAAGACATGCTGGAGACGGTGCGCAACATCAGTGGCGCGGTGAAAATCCCGGTGGCGGCGAAGCTATCGGCCTACCATGCCGCTCCGGCCCAGTTTGCCCTCGCCCTGGAAAAGGCCGGCGCGAAGGGCGTCGTGATGTTCAACCGGTTTTACCAGCCTGATTTCGACCTGGAGACGCTGGAGGTGCGTCCGCATCTGCAACTGTCCGATTCTTCCGAACTGCTCCTGCGCCTGCGCTGGCTGGCGGTGCTTTCGCCCCAGCTCAAAGGGTCGCTCGCGTGCAGTGGCGGTATCCACCGCGCGGAGGATGTCATCAAGGCGCTGCTCGCCGGCGCGCACGCCGTGCAGATCGTTTCCCTGCTCCTCAAGGAGGGCCCGCGGGTGATGATCCCGCTCCTGGCCGGCATCCGTCGCTGGATGGAGGAGAACGAACTACCTGATATCAACGAACTGCGCGGCAGGCTGAACCTGCGCCGCTGTCCGAACCCGGCCGCCCACGAGCGCGCGAACTACATCAAGGTCCTGCAGAGCCGGTCGCAGTAGAAGAGAATGGCCCGGGATAGTTCGCCTGGCGATGGGGAGGGTGTTGAGAACTGGCCTCATTTCCCCTGATCGTGGGGAACCTCCACGTTGACCGACCGCTGGGACGAATTGCCAGCGGCATCGCGGGCCGCGACCGTAATCGTGTAGATGCGGCCATGGCCGCTGCCGTTGCGATCGGCGAGCAAGACCAGGCTGAGGGGGCCGGTGATCTGCCAGCCTGGGCTGCTCAGCGCTTCGTTGCACGCGACGGACACGATTCCGATGGATTGGATGCCGACGAGGTCGGTGGCCTCGGCGGTCAGGGTCACGGGGATCATTTTCTTGTTGGGCGGCCAGATATGATCGGGGGAGGCTGTCAGTCTGGTGAACGCAGGAGCGGTGGAGTCGGTCACGATAATCAGGAAACTCGTGGTGGCGACATTGCCGGCCTGATCCTCGGCGGTCAGCGTGATGGTGGTTGAGCCGATCTCGAAGACGCTGCCCGACGGCCGGCTGAAACTCACGGCAACCGGACCGTCAAAGTCGTCGATGGCCTCCGCTGAAAAGTAAACTGCGGTGCCCGTGGGGCCGGAGGCCTCCACCATGATGTTCAGAGGAGGCGTGATGACCGGTGCGGTATTGTCCATCACTTCATACAGCGACACCGTCTCGGGGCTGTTGCTCATTCCCGCTTTCACCGCAATGGCCCGGATCTGCAGGCTGCTGCGTATCTCGATGGGACCGGTGTAGACGGTTCCCAGTGTCGCGCTCGGTACTGAGCCATCGAGCGTGCAACGGATGGTGGCACCCGGCGTTTGGGTGGCCAGCGTGACGATCTGGGGATTGTTGTAGAATCCGGCCGGGAGATTGAATTCCGGTGCCGCCACTGCCGCCAGGGGCGTGAAGGTGAAGGCATCGGATCCGATCAGGTAGCCGCTGGAAGCCGGGTTCTTGCCGGTAACAACGAGACGGATCTTGTGGGCCTCCATGGTGGCAAAGGTAACCGTACCCATTTCGGCCGTGAGGTAGATAGAGGTGGCGGCATAGGGATCAATCGTGCCACCCAGCAGGTTGCCATCCAGGGCAAAGGAATACTTGGCGCGGGGTCCGCCGGTCTTGTAGCGATAGCTGAGGGCATAGGTGCCTGCCGGTATGGCCGGTGTCGTGAATTCCGTGTACTGGCCGACGGCCGTGCCGTTCAGCTTTGACCATTTGCCGGCACTCGCCGGTCCGTCTGTTTC
>JBDKHE010000389.1:0-4634 GCA_039797805.1 Verrucomicrobiota bacterium | reverse complement strand
GGGGATCAGGTCGTGCTCGAACGAGTACTTCACGAAGTACGCGACGCCGAGAAAGAGGGCGAGCCCACCGAGCCACGCAAAGAGCTTCGCGCCCATGAATTGCTCCCAGTTGATCGTCGGCTTGGGAGCGACGGGTTCGGCGCTGGGGCGGGGTGCGGCCGGCGGCGGGGTGATGACCGGTGGCAGTATGGGCGGTTCGGCCGCGGCGGGAGCGGGCTGAGGCGTCGGCTGGACGGACAGTACCGGGGCGACCGGTGGCGGGGTGACAATCACGGGGGCGGGCGGAATGACGGCTGGCTGGGGTTTGCGCTCGGGGGCCTCGGCGGGCTTGGCGGGAGCGGGCGCCGGAGCCCGGGCCTTCATCCGCAGTTCATTGAGCTCGGCATCGATATAGCCGAGCCGTTGCCGGAGCGAGTCGACCTCCGTGTCATGGTTCCGGATCTTGATGATCGTCCAGATCGGCAATATGATCAGGGTGGCGACAAGGTACAGCAACAGGAGGATCAGCAGGGTTTCCATGGGAGGGAGGGAAGTGGGCGGTCACGATACCCGAACGGGCAACAAGGCGGTTAGTCTTTTAAACTGATGCGAGGCATTGAACCAGACGATGAACCTGAAGATTCCGGGATTCGCTGGCATGGGGAGAACAGCCCGTTCGCGGCTAGCAAACAGCGCGGGGGCCTTGCTGGCAAGTGTGCCTTGTGGACACGAAAAAGGCGGGGCCGCAGCCCCGCCTCGGTGGCATCAAGGGAAGTCAGTTCGCGTCCAGTTGCTGGAAGGCGCGGAGCGGGGCCTTGCCCGTGGCTGGGGCGAGGGGTTCCGTGGCGGAGGCCAGTGTCTCGACCAGATTGCGGATCTCCGACTTTGACAGAACCAGCGCGGCGATCTCCGGCATGGCGGAGGGGGCGGATTCGACTTTCATGATCTCGGAGGCCGGGATGGGCGTGACTTCATTCTCGCCAGTCTTGAGCTGGAGTCCGGCGGCGTCCCGGTGGAGGATGGTGCCGACGATCGCCTCACCGTTTTTCTTGGTGACGGTGGCAATCTCAAATCCGGGTGCGATCTTGGCGCTGGGTTTGATGATTGATTCGAGGATGTATTCGCGCGAGGCACGGGCGCCGATGCCCCCCAGGTTCGGGCCGGCGTCGCCGCTCCCGGCATTACCCAGACGGTGGCACCGCATGCATTGCATGACGGGATGCGTGTTGAATACTTTCCGACCCAGCTCGGCATTGCCGCCGACCAGCGCTACCCGATACGGCGCCAGCGGATCGGGATCCTTGGCCAGGGCCGCATCGCGATCGGCGAGGAATTGCTTGATGCGCGGGTCACCGCGCTGCGCAGCTGCCTCGAGCAAATCGAGCTGGGCGGCCGGGGCGATCTTCCCGGTGTCAAGCCCGCCCAGGTGATTGAGGATGACGGTGTCAGCCGCCGGATCCTTCGCGGCGCCCAGGGCACGGAAGGCGATTTGCTGTTCCTTCGGCGTGCCCTGATCGGCGAGCTTCGTCAGACTGGACACGGCCGAAGCCGGCGCCAGTCGGCTGGACACGGGCAGTGCGGCCAGGCGCAGTTCAGGTGAGTCCGAACCGGCGGCCGCGGCGGCGGCGGCCGTCAAACCGGCATCGTCAAACTGATCGAGTACCTTGAGCGCGGCCACGCGGACGCTGGCCGACTGAGCAGGGTCGGCCACCACCGTGACAAGCATGGGTCCGGTTTGGGTCAGCTTGAGGCTATGCACTGCCTCGATGGCGGCGACTTGGACCACGTCTGGCGTGTGGGCGGTCAGAATTCCGCCGAGTTTGGGTAAGAGGGCTTGGACCACACTCTCGGTCGGTCGGGTTTTGGAATCGAGCGGCAGGAAGTCACCGACGATACGGTCCCGGGCAGGTGGGGCTGGCCACAAGGTCAGGAGGGCCAGGGCTTCCTTGCGCAGCTCTGCCTGGGCCGGGCTGGCGGCAAAGTTGGCCAGGGCGGCCGCGTTTTCCGCGGTACCGAGACGGAAGTGCGCGTTAAGTGCGCGCAATTGCACGGCCTCATCGGACGATTGGCCCAAACGCCCGGCCAGGGCCGGATAAGCGGCGGGGATCGGCGCGTCGTTGATAGCCAGCGCGGTTTCGCGGGCGATCATGGCGTCGGTATCCGTCAAGAATGCGGTGATGAGCGGGCTTTGTTGGCGCCGCAGGGCGAGCACCGCCGCGAGGCGGACAGCGCCCGCTTCATGCCGGGCGAGCGCGGCCAGTTGCTCGGACGTGGCATTCTCGACCAGGGCCATCACCAGTGCGTGACGCAGGTAGGGGTCGGTATCGTTGTTTGCCCGCAAGGCCTCGATCAAGGCGGGCGTGGCGTTGGCGGCCTTGACCTTGCCGAGAGCTTGCGCGGCAAAGAAACGCACCCTTGCGGACGAATCACTCAGCTGGGCGACAAAACGGGGAGCCGATTGCTCGTCACGAAGGTCCCCCAGTGTTTTGGTTGCCTGGGCCCGGGCTTCCGGCGAGGCCTCCGCGATGACGGCACGCAAAGCATCCGTTGCCTGGCTGTGCTGGCGAGCGATCATCCCGAGAGCCCAGACCGCATGGAGGCGGGCAAAGCCATCGGACTCATGGGCAATTTGGGACAGGGCGGCGATGGCTGACACCCCCCGTTCGGCGAGGGTGTATTGGGCCTCGAGACGGACGCGCCAGTCGGCGTGGGCGAGGAGTTTGGCGAGCTCGGCATCGGAGCGTTTGGTCCAGTCGCCGGCGATGAGCGCCTTGGTCTCCTTGACCAGCGGGTCATTGGCCCGGGTGGGGTCGGCAATGGAGTAGATGCGCCCGCGCTTGGACTTGGGCCAGCCTTCCGCCCAGTCGGAGTAGTATAGTTTCCCATCGGGACCGAAACGCACGTCGGTCGGCAGCGCACCGGTGAGAAACGGCGCGGCCGCCTCGATGGCGTAGGAGGCGCCCTCGGGTTTGACCTTGTAGGTGTAGATGCCGGAGTTGCTGATGGCTCCCTTGAAGTGGGTGATGAACATCATACCGGCATAGGCCGGGGTGAGGCCGGTGCCCGGGTAATAGGCGATGCCGGACGGACCGTCCTCGATGTTGCAGATCGGCGGGAGCAGGTAGGCCGCCTGGCCGGCGTGGCGCGGATGCCAGAGTTTCTCAGCGTTCCAAGGTCCGGCGTTGCCGCGCGGGGCGTGCTGATAACCGACGCGCCAGCCGCTGTCGCCATTCTCCACCACATGCACCAGGCGTTCCTGATCGCCTTGGTCGGAATCGTTGTCCCCGGTGAAGAGGTCGCCGTATTCGTTGAACAGCAGCGACTGGGGGTTGCGCAGACCCGTGGCAAAAAGCTCAAGTCCGCTGCCGTCGGGCCAGCAACGAAACACCGAGCCGGTGTCAGGGGCGCTGATGAGGCGGCCTTCCTTGGTGGTCACGGCCGCCCCGCGGTCACCCACAGAAAAGTAGATGCGTCCATCCGGCCCGAGGATGAGACCGTGCAGATCGTGGCCGGTGTAGTTGAAACGAACTCCGAAGCCACGGAACACTTCCGTGCGCGTCTCAGCCTTTTCCCGGCCGGAAAGTTTCCAAAGTGACGGAATGTTGGTGAACCAAACCTCGCCGCGCCGGGGCAGGACACCGGCGGCGACGCCGTCCATCGGCGAGCGGAAATTCTCGGCATAGATGGTGGATTTGTCGGCCTGGCCGTCGCCATCACTGTCCTCCAACAACCGGATTCTTTCGGACTCAATCGACAGTTCCTTCACCCCGGCTTCACCAAAATTGCGCCGGATGCTGGCCATGAAGTCCTCCTGGTTACGGTTGGCGAGATCGTCCTCCAGCGTCCACATGTAGGCGCGGATATCGAGGGTGCTGGTGCCGTAACGGTAGGTTTCGGCGACAAATATCCGACCTGTTTCGTCGAAGGCAAAGGCGACCGGATTGGCCAGCATCGGCTCCGCGGCCCACAGCGACGCCTTGAGGCCGGCGGGCAGATTCATGCGGGACAAGGCCAGCTTGCCTTCTTCCGAGGCTGGTTCGATTTCCGGTGCCGCAATGCGGGTGGCCGGCTTGAGCTTGCCGACGGCGCCATGCAGATCGGTTTCCATTTCGACGACCTCGGCGGCGGCCCGGACGCGGGGCAGGGTGAACGAGAGTAACAAACACAACGCGGTGACGAACACCGGTGCGTGGGATGCGGTGCGGATTGGACGGGGTAACATGCGGGCCAAAGCGTAGGTTTCGGGCTTCGAATAGCAAGGGGCGGAACTTTATTTTCTCTGCTTGCAGGCTTGCGACGGTCCGCCGGTCGGGCCGTGATGGCGGCATGAGTCTGGCGATTTGGACCAACCACGTCTTCCGTCCCGAGGTAGAAACCGTCCTGCAGCAGAAGCTCGCGGCCGCCGGCCACCGGTTGCTCCGATCCGGCCAGGCCAGCCCGATGGTGCTCGCCGCGGGCTCGGCCGATCCGCTGTTGGACGAGGCGGATGTGGCGCTCGGCCAGCCCGATGTGAGCCAGGTCATGGGCAACCGCCGGCTGCGGTTCATCGAACTGACCACGGCGGGCTACACCCGTTATGACCGGGCGGATTTTCGGGCGGCGGTGCAGGCCCGGGGAGTCCCGGTCACGAACGCCTCGCAAGTCTTCGCTGATCC
>JBDKHE010000388.1:0-16250 GCA_039797805.1 Verrucomicrobiota bacterium | reverse complement strand
TTCTTGGTCAGCTTACGGCTGGCTTCGCCCTCGGCCCGGAGAGCAAGCGGAGTTCCTAACACGATCAGTGCCAGCAGAGCGGGCACGATCTTCACTAGCGGGCTTGATTTGCACATGGCGCGAGGGAGGCAAGCCGCCCGCCCCACCCGCGCAAGCCGCTCCGGGCGCCTAAATTCAGGTTGTCGTCCCGGGCTTGACGACCAGTTGCACGCGCTGACCGGCCTCGAAGTACCGGCAGGCAAACGCCTGGATGTCCGCAAGGGTGACGGCGTCGACCTTGGCGTCGTAGGTGCGCCAGTCGTTGACGGGCAGACCATAGATCGCGTTGAGGGCGGCCTGCATGGCCCGGGCTGAATTGGTCTGCATACCCATGCGCTTGCCGGCCTTCAGACGCACCTGGCAGCGCGACAATTCGGCGGCCGTGACCCCGCCCTCGCGCACGCGCCGGATCTCAAGGTTCAGTTCCTCGATGACCTCACCATGCCGCTGGGGGCTGGTGCCGGCATAGAAATAGAACATGGCGTGCTGCAATCCGACCAGGCGGCTCGAGCGGACAAAATATGCGAGACTCTTCTCCTCCCGCACCCGTTCGAAGAGATGCGAGGACATGCCGCTGAACAACTCATCGGCCACTTCGCTGACTGTGTAGTCCGGCGCGAGCATGCCCGGGCCTGGGAACGCCTGGAAGACGATCGCCTGCTGGCGCGGCTGGATCTCGGTGAAATCGCCCGGCACCACCTGCAGGCTGGCGCTGACCGCGGGCGCCTTGCCCTGGGGCAGCCGCAGCAGGAACGACTTCAGTTTGGGCCCGAGTTTCTTCGGATCGAAATCGCCCGCGACCGCCAACACGGCATTGCCCGCCACGACAAGCCGGCGGTGCAGGGCGCGCAGATCGGCGACCTGACAGGCCTTGAGCCCGGCCTCGTCGCCCCCGTTCTCAATGGCGAAGGGATGGGCGCCAAAGAACTTTTCGCGCAACTTTTTGCGTCCGACCGTCACCACATCGTCGAGACTTTCCTTGAGCGCCGCGAGCGCGGCCTCGCGTTCGACTCCGAGCCGCGCGGTGACGAAGGCGGGCTTGAGCGTGGCATCGGCGATCAGTTGCAGCGCCAGATCGGCGTCAGCCGGCAACACCTCGGCGCTGAGACCGAAGCTGTTGCTGCCGGAAAACTCGTGAAAGGAGCCGCCCACCGCCTCGATGGCCCGGGCGACCTCCTCCGCGGTGCGCCGCGTGGTGTCCTTGGCGAGCAGGTTGGCCATCAGGCCGTTGGCGCCACGTCGTCCGGCGGGCTCGAACATCGGACCGCCGGCGAACGCCAGACGGAAATGCAGGTTGGGCAGCTGATGATTCGGCTGCAGCAACAGGCGCGCGCCGTTCGGCAAAGTGATCTCCTCAAAATCCAAGGAAGAGTCCGGCCGGCGCACCGCCCCGGCCGTCGTTGTGGCCGTCGCCACCGGGTTGGAAGAGACCACCGTCAGGCGCTCCGGCACGAGATACGTGTGCATCACGGCCTTCAGTTTCGCCGGTGTCAGGGCGAACAGCCGCGAGAAATACTGGCGCGTGTAATTGATGTCGCCGACGACCACCTCGCCGGCCCCGAGCCGCGAGGCCTGGCCGGACATGGTCTTGCGCATGTTGATTTCGGAGGTCACGGCCTGCCGCACCGCCTTGGCGAGCGCGGCGGCGCTGATGCCCTTACGGGCGACGCGGTCCAGTTCGCGCAGGATCGCCTGCTCGGCCGCGACCCGCTTGCCCGGATCCGCCATGTACGAGATATAGAACAGGCCGCTCGTTCCCGGACTCCACGACATGGCGTCGATCGAATGAACCAGCCGCGCCTCCTCCCGTATGGTCTGCCACAAGATCGAGCTGTCGCCATGCCCCAGCACCATCGCCAACATGTCCAGAGCCGGTGAATCGGGATGCGTCAGGCCGGGAATCTGCCAACCCAGTCCCGCGCGGGAAACCTGCACGTCCTCGTGAAGGTGCAGGTCGCGACGGGAAAGCTGCACCGGCTCCTCCGGCACCAGCACCGGGGAAAGCCTTACGCGGGGCGCCGATCCAAAATGTTGCGCGATCGCCGCCCGGGTGCCGGCCGCATCGAAATCCCCGACGATCACCAGCACAAGATTGTTGGGCACGTAACGGCTCCGGTAGTACGCGAGCAGATCGTCCCGGGTGCTCGCGGCAAACACCTCGCGGTGACCGATGATCGGTTCCCGGTACGGGTGGGCGCGGAAGGCCGACTCGAACAACGCCTGCGACAGACGCTGATCGGGATCGTCCAGACACATGTCGATCTCCCGCAGGATGACATCCTTTTCCTTGATCACTTCCTCGGCGGGCAAGGTCGAGTGCAGCACGGCATCAGCCAGCAGGTCGATCGCAACCGCGGTGTGATTCGACGGCACGTCGATATAGTAAACGGTGCGGTCAAAGGTCGTGTAGGCGTTGATGTAGCCGCCGTGCGCCTGCACGGTCGCGGAGATGTCGCGGCCGGCGCGGCGGGTCGTTCCCTTGAAGAGCATGTGTTCCAGGTAGTGCGAAAGCCCGGCCCCGAGAAACGCCCCCTCGTGGATGCTGCCGGTCTTGACCCACACCTGCACCGAGCTCACCGGCGAGGCCGAGTCGTGCTTGAGCAGAACGGTCAGCCCGTTGGGCAAGGTGTAGCGTTCAATGGATTCGCGCCAGAGACTCTCAAGCAGGGCGAGGTCTCGGGCAGGGACGGAGGGGGTCTTGGGCATGCGCTGGAAATCAGGTCAGACCTGTCGTGCCCCGGGTGCGACGGGCCCCCGCCGGCAGGAACGGCTTCACAAAAGCCTCATCGAAATCGTAGATGTTGGCGAAGTCTTCGCGGCGATCGTTCTCCGTTTTGCTGAAGACGTTATACTCGATGAGATTGAAGACGATGTCGCCAAAATCGGAGCAGCGACGAATGCCCCAGGTGGTGAGCACGGTTTTGGCGAGCGGCCCATACTGGTCCAAGGCATAGTCCCGGATCCCGATCAGCAGTTCGGCTCCCGAAACGTGCTGCGATTTGCCGGTGCGTTCGGGCTGCTTGCGTTTCACCTCCTTGACGGTGTGGTCAAGCGCTTGGCGGACAAAGTCATAGGCCTTGCGGTCGAAGCGTGAGTCTTCCTTGCAAATAAGTCCGACGATTTCGGCAAATTCGAGATCTTGCATTGAGATGATCGCCACAGCTAGCACAGCCTGCGGCAGGTCGCAACACCACAACCAGATAGCCAATTTTTACGCTGGCGAGAAAGCCTCACTTGTGAAAGGTTGCTCTCGCCAACGGTGTCACGTCCGTTTGTATAGCTCCACATGATCGCCGCCACCCAGACCAACCATCCGATTCCCGGAGGCCCAGGGCAACGCACCACCGAGGCGTTCCTGGTGGAAGCATGCAACCGCATCCGCAATGCCGGCATGCGGGTGACCAAGCCACGGGTGGCTTTGGTTGAGGCCCTGCTGAAGCAAGAGGGTCCGGTCAGCATCGAGCGGATCCATCAGGAAGTGGGCACTGACTCCTGCGATTTGGTGACCATTTACCGCTGCCTCGCCGCGTTTGAGGAGCTCGGTATGGTCCGTCGGAGCTACCTGCACAACGGCACCTGTCTTTACGAGCAGACCTTCGATTCTGCCCGTAATTATCACATCGTCTGCAAGACCTGCGGTAAGACTGAGAAAGTCGATTACACGCTGGCCGGCGATGCGGAACAGAAGCTGAAGGACAAGGGCTTTGAGCAGGTCAGCCACGTGCTGGAGTTTTTCGGCATTTGCCCCGACTGCCAGCAGGCCGCCAAGACGCTCAAGCGGGGCACGTCGGTTTCGATCCCGGTCCATACCTGAGACAGCAGGTGAGGCGCTCCCGTTGGGGCGGCCCGCGCTGGCATGCACGATTTCAGGCGAGTCGATTGACCGCCTTCACCCACTCGGCCACCGGGACGCCGCCTTCGAGGTGTTCGCGCCGGATGCGATCGAAACGTTCCGGTGTCACCTGCGAATACCAGACCCCTTCCGGGTAAACCACCAGCCACGGCCCCTCGCTGCAGAGCCGAAAACAGGCCGCCTTGGTCCGCAACATCGGGACCGCACACGCCTTCAGCGATGCCTTCACGTGTTCCCAGGTTTGCAGTCCCGCCTCCGTCGAGCAGCAGTCGGGCCCCGTGCACAGGAACAAATGCCGGCGCGCCCCGGGTACACCGACGTCCTGCATCGATTTGCCCGGTTTACCCACGGACCGCGGCGACGAAGTTGCTCTCCGCCTGCTGCCAATTGAGCACGTCCCAAAAAGCCGCCACGTAGTCCGCCCGACGATTCTGATAGTGCAGGTAGTACGCGTGCTCCCAGACATCCAGGCCGATGATCGGCGTCAGACCATCGCTCAACGGTGAATCCTGGTTGGCCGTCGAGTGAATCACGAGCTTGCCGTCGGGTTTCGCACTCAACCAGGCCCAACCGCTGCCAAAACGCTTCATCGCCGCATCGGCGAATTGCCGCTTGAAACCGTCGAAGTCAGCACCGAACGCCTCCGTCAGGGCCAGGGAAAGCCGGCTGTTCGAACTCATCACCTTAGCCGGCGCAGGCGACAGGAGTTTCCAGAAAAACGCGTGGTTCACGTGACCCCCGACGTTGTTCCGGAGCCCCGGGCGGATCGCCTCGGGCAGGCCGGCCAGATCCCGCACCAGCGCCACCGGCCCGCGTGCGAGCAGATCGGGATGCGGCTCCAGCAGTTTCTTGGCGTTGTTGATGTACCCCTGGTGATGCTTCGTGTAATGGATCTCCATCGTGCGGGCGTCGATGTGGGGCTCGAGCGCACCGAAGGCAAAGCCGAGCGGCGGCAGGTCCCAGCCGAGGCCGGTCGGAGCGGCATCCGCCGCGATCAACGAGCGGGCGCCCAATCCGGCCACCGCGGCCGTGGTTCCCATAATCTTCAGAGCTTCGCGTCGCGACAAGAGGGAGGGGTCACCAGATTTCATACCGTGAAGATGCCGCAAACCCGCCGCGGCGCAAGGCCGGCCATGGCGGTTTGTCGGGCTTGTTTTATGGCGCTGATCCGGCTAGCAACCCTCCGTGCTATTGTTCAGCCGCATCCTCGACTTCGAAGAGAACCAGATCAAGGAGGTGGAGCGTCGCCGCGAACAGCGCTACGTTCCCGGCCGCGCCTTCCCTCTTCAGGCCACGATCGACGTGGACGGCGAACCCCGCAGCGCCCGCGTCATGGACCTCTCGCCCGGTGGCGCCGGTCTCCAGGTTTCCGGCCCTTCCTACACCCGGGGATCCCTCGCCCGGCTGCACCTCATGATCGAGGATTCATGGATGGAATTCGCCTGCACGATCGCCCATGTCCGCACGCTGCCCGCCGGCTGCCGTCTGGGTCTCACGGCGGGCTTTGCGAGCTTTGCCGAAAAGAAAGCCTACCTGCAACTGCTGCAACCCGTGGCCGTGGGCTGCATGCTCCGCCCCGTCCCGTCGGATGAGGTCCGGCAGATCGATCCCGGCATGCACAAACTGGTCTTCACCGGCCGGCCCGGCACGGAGCTTTCCGTCTGGCTGCAGGGAGACGCCAAGGGTCCCATCCACAGCTTCCACTGGCAGATGGATGACTACATGGTGCAGGGCACGCACGGCTGCGAGGAGATGCAGATATTCTCCCGCAAATTCATGGTCGCCCAGTCCAGCGCGAAGGCGGGGGCCCCCTCGTACCGCAAGATGCCCGCCGGCATGCGCGAAGAAATCAGGCTGCTCTTCCGGTGGACGATGATGAATCTGCCCAAAGATGTGCCCGCGGATATCCGCACCTTCGTACAGGGATTCAACACCTGACCGGCGCACCCCATCCTGGCATGCAACTGTTCCGTCGCTTATTTAATTTCCCGCAGGGCGAGGTGAAGCAGATCGAGCAGCGGCTGAACCACCGCTTCACGCCGGGGCCCGCCTTTCCGCTGCAAGCCTGGTTGCTCACCGGCGGCAAGGAGTCACCGGCCAAAATCGACAACCTCTCGGGCAACGGCCTCGGTCTGATTGTGCTGGATCCGGCGGTTCCGGCCGAGATCGGCCAGGAGGTCCGCGTGAAGCTGGTCCTGGCGTCCTATCAGCAGACTTTGCGCGGGCGCCTGGCCCAGGTCCGGCCCGAGGGGAAAAACCGGTTTTTCGGCGTGGATCTGTCCCGGGCTGGTTTTCTGGAAAAGAAGAACTACCTTCAGCTGCTCCAACCTGTCGCCATCGGCCAATCCTTGGCGGCGGTGCCGCCGGAGCGCGTGGTGCAGAATGAGCCCCAGTTCATCAAGCAGGTCTATCGCGGCGAGGAGCAGTCGGTGCTGACTGTGTGGCTGGAAAAATCCTTCGGCACGCCGCTGCACAGCTTCGAGTTTGAGATGCACGATTACTTCTGCCGGGCCGACGCGAAATCGGGCCAGTTCGAGGCCTACGTCCGCGAGTCCACCGATTCTCACAAGGCCAAGCTCAGCAACCCGGTGTTCGACATCTCGGGTGACCTGCAGACGGAGATCCGCCAGCTCTTCCGCTGGATCGTCCCCAACCTCGCCCGCAACATACCCGACGACGTCCGGGCCTTCTTGCAGCGTTTCGCGAACTGAGCCGGTCAGCCCAGCTGCTTCCGCACGATCTGGTCAACGAGCTGGGGGTTGGCCTTGCCCTTGGAGGCTTTCATGACCGCGCCCTTGATGGCGTTGAGCGCCTTCTCGTTGCCGGTCTTGAATCCCTCGGCGGCCTTCGGATTGGCGGCGATGGCGTCCGCCACCCACTTCTCCAGTTCGCCCGTGTCGGTGGACTGCTGCAGGCCCTGCTTCGCGACGATGACATCGGGCATTTCGCCCGATTGGGCCATGGTGACGAAAACCTCCTTGGCGATGGAATTGGAGATGACTCCGGTCTCGACCAGCTTGACGAGACCCGCGATGTGCGCGGGCTGGATCTTGCTTTCGGCCAGACCAACCCCGGCCACCCCGAGTTCGCGCAGGAGGTCGTTGGCGATCCAGTTGCCGGCGGCCTGCGGAGCAGCGCCAAGCCGGGCCGTCGCCTCGAAATAATCGGCCAGTTCGAGGTCCGGTACGAGCACCGAGGTGATGGTGTAAGGCAGCTGGTAATCAGCCATGAAACGGCGCTGCCGGACAAAATGATGCTCAGGCAACGTCGCCCGGATGGCGGTCTTCCAGGCCTCGTCCACGCGCACGGGCATGAGGTCGGGATCGGGGAAATAGCGGTAGTCGTGGGCCATTTCCTTCGAGCGCAGCGACTGCGAGGCGCCGGTCTGCCCGTCATAGTCGCGGGTTTCCTGCACAATGGTGCCCCCGCTTTCCTGCACCGCAATCTGGCGGCGGATCTCATGGGCGATGCCGTCCCGTACGTAGGAAATGGAGTTGAGATTCTTCAGTTCGACCTTCGTCCCGAGCTTGGTCTCCCCCACCGGGCGGATCGAGATGTTGGCGTCGCAACGCATCTGGCCCTTCTCCATGTCGCAATCGGAAATGTCGCCCTGCACGAGGGCGATGCGGAGGGACGTCAGAAAAGCGAAAGCCTCGTCGGCGCTGCGCAGGGCGGGATCGGAGACAATCTCCATCAACGGGGTGCCGCCGCGGTTGTAGTCGACCAGCGAGTCGCTGGCGCCGTGGTTGAGCTTGCCCACGTCCTCCTCGAGATGGATGCGGGTGAGCGGGATCTGCTTGTGCTCGCCCATCACGTTGCGGGACGCGCCCGGCAGCTCGATCTCGACCGCCCCGCCGAGGCAGATCGGCTGGTCGTATTGGGAGATCTGGTAGTTCTTGGTCGAGTCGGGGTAGAAATAGTTCTTCCGGTCCCATTTGCAGACCGCGGCGATCTCACAGCCCAAAATGAGACCGGCCTTGATGATCTTGTCCAGGGCCTCCTTGTTCAGCACGGGCAGCGCGCCAGGCAGCGCGAGGACGACGGGGTCGACGAGCGTATTCTCCGGCTCGCCGTAGCCAGCCGCGACGCGCGTGAACATCTTCGAAGCCGTGCGCAGCTGCACGTGGACCTCCAGACCAATGACAGCCTCGTATTTGGGGACTGGTTGAGACACAGAGGAAGAAGGAGTAGACACGGAGTTCACAGAGCGAGTCGTCGGAGACCCTTGGTCAGCAGCGTTGAACGGAAATTCATTAGCAGCCCGATATGACAGCCGGTGAATTTGAGATAGGTTAAAACCTGGGCGTCATGAACCTCAAGCAAGGCGTCCACAGTCTTGAGTTCCACGACCAGAACGCCCCTGACCAGAAAATCCAGGCGATAGGCATCATCAATGACCAGGTCCTTGTATCGGACCGGACAAAGCTTCTGCTGTTCGAATGGGATGTTTCTAAGTTCCAGTTCATGTGCCAGAGCGCGCTGGTAAGCCGATTCCAACAACCCGGGACCCAATACACGATGAACCTCCACGGCGGCTCCAATCACCGCCTCGGTTAGCTTGTTGATTTCAGTGTTCATTCCTCGGTGCCCTCTGTGAATTCTCTGTGCCCTCTGTGTCTCAAATGGCCGGATGGCGCCGTGACCACTCGTGGGCCTGTTCGTAGTGGTGGGCGATGGCCATGAGGCCGGCTTCGTCGAAGGGCCGGCCGATGATCTGCAGGCCGATGGGCAGACCGGAGGTGGTGAAGCCGCAAGGCACCGAGATGCCGGGCAGGCCGGCGAGGTTGACGCTGATCGTGTAGATGTCGGTGAGATACATCGCGAGCGGGTCGGAGGATTTCTCGCCGATCTTGAAGGCCGCCGTCGGCGACGTCGGGGAAAGCAACGCGTCGCAGTCCTGCAGCACGGCGGAAAATTCGTTGCGGATCAGCGTGCGTACTTTCTGGGCCCGCAGGTAGTAAGCATCGTAGTAGCCGCTGCTCAGCACATGGGTGCCGAGGATGATGCGGCGCTTCACCTCGTCGCCGAAACCCTCGGCCCGCGACTGGAAGTAGAGATCCACCACGTCCTTCGCCTTGGCCGAGCGGTGGCCATAGCGGACGCCATCGTAGCGGGCGAGGTTGGAGGAAGCCTCGGCCGTCGCGATGAGGTAATAGACCGCGATGGCGTATTCCGCGGCGAACGGCAGCGACACCTCGCGGATTTCGCAGCCGGCCTGCCGATAGTGCGTGATCGCCGCCTGCACCGCCGAGGCCACCTCGGGATCAAGCCCGGCGCCGAAAAACTCCTTGGGCACGCCCAGCCGCCACGGCCCCTTCCGCCGGGAAAGCCCGGCCCGGTAGTCGGGCACCTCCGCGCGGAAGGAAGTCGAGTCTCGCTCGTCGTGACCGGCGATGACGCCGAGCAGGAGCGCCGCATCCTCCACCGTGTGCGCCAAGGTGCCGATCTGGTCGAGCGACGACGCGTAGGCGGCCAGTCCGTAGCGTGAAACCAGCCCGTAGGTGGGCTTCAATCCCACGATGCCGCACAGCGCCGCCGGCTGCCGGATGGATCCGCCGGTGTCCGAGCCAAGCGTCCAGGGAAGCTCGCCCGCTGCGACCGCCGCCGCGGATCCGCCAGAGCTGCCGCCGGGCACCCGCGACAGGTCCCACGGGTTGGCCGTCGGATGAAAAGCCGAGTTTTCCGTCGAGGAACCCATGGCAAACTCGTCCATGTTCAGGCGACCAAAAGGAATCACGCCGGCCGCTTTCAGCCGGGTCGTCACGGTCGCATCATACGGCGAGATGAAATTCGCGAGCATCTTGCTCGAGCAGGTCAGCGGCTGGCCTTCGACCGCGATGACATCCTTCAAACCCACCGGAATGCCATCCAGCGGACCGAGCACACCGCCCGCCGCCCGGCGCGCATCGGAGGCGCGCGCCAGGGCGAGTGCCCCTTCATAATCGCGCGAATTGAAAGCCTGGATGCGATTGTCCACCGCGGCGATGCGCCTTTCCCGATCCTGGAGCAGTTCCACCGCCGAGATATCACGGGCTTCGAGCAGGGCCGCCAGTTGGGTGGCGGAAAGAAAGTTGAGATCGTGCGCCATGACTTACTCCACGACCTTGGGCACCACGATCATGTTCTGACGCTGGGCCGGCGCATTGCGCAGGGCCGCCTCGACCGGCAGGCCCGGGCGGACGCGGTCCTCCTGCCAAACGTTGTACACCGGCGACGCATGGGCCATCGGCTCGACTCCCGACACATCCACGCCCTTGAGCTTTTCCACATAATGCAGGATGTCGCCCAGTTGGCGGGAAAAGCGGGCCTTTTCCTCATCGGTCAGGGCCAGCCGGGCCAGGTTGGCCACGTAGTCAATGTTGATGTCGGAATCGGAACTCATGAGTGCAGCGGAAGACTTCAAAGCAGGCGGCCGGAGGCCTGCTTGGCAATCGGCAAAATCCGGAACCCGCCAACCCGCCCGCCATCTGCCAGCTTGACGGGCCGGGCCAATCTGCATCGGCTGACCACGTGCTCCTTTTCAAACGCATCCTGGATTTCAAGAAAACGGAAGGCGGCTTCTCCGACAAAAGGGGCGCCAAGCGTTATCCGGTCGGAGTGAAATCGGCGCTCAAGGCGAAGCTGACGCTGCCATCCCGGGACAGCGACGGCGGCGCGCTGCCGCCGGAAACGAGTTCGCCCATGGATTGGGGCGGCCAGCTGGTCAATCTCTCGACCAGCGGGGCCAGCATCCGCATCCATCCGGCCGCGATCGCGAAAATCGGCGACGCCTGCGTCCTCAAGATCGAGATCGACAACATGCTCTTCGAGCTGGCCGCCTCCGTGGCCTATTTCCGCATCACCGCCCAATACGTCGCCTGTGGGATCGAGCTCAATTTCTCCGACCAGTATTCCCGGCGGGCCTATCTCCAGCTCATGGAACCCGTGGTCATCGGCTCCACCTTCGAACCCGCCCGCGCCAAACAGGACATCCCCGGCCTCATCAAGGAACAATACAAGGCGGAGTCCGACGCGATCCTCAGCGTGTGGCGCGACTCGTCGGGCAAGAACCCGAAGCTTTTCGAGCTGCAGGTCCACGACTTTTTCCTGCGCGGCAACACCGAGCTACCCGGTCTGAAGATCGGCTACCGGGATGGCTCTGCTTCGATCAAGATCAACGCCCGCACCGGCCAGCCGCAACCGCTGGCTCCCGGCCATCAGCTCGAGGTGAAAAAGCTGTACCAGCTGATCGTGCAAAACCTGTCCAAGAACATTCCGACCGAGGTCAGAAAGTTCATGGAGCTGTTTGCCGACTGAGTTTTTAAGTACGGACGCTGACCGAGCCGTCGGCCACGACGTCCTGCTGGATCCGGGCAAAGACCGCATTGACCTCGTCATCCGTGAGGGTGCGCTCGGCCGAGCGGAACGACAGCGCAAACGCCACGCTCTTCTTGCCCGCCGGCAGCCCGGCTCCCTGGTAGACGTCGAACACCTCGACGCTTTCCACCGCGAACGCACTGCCCGCGCAGGCGCGCGCCACCTTGAGCAACTGCTGGCGCACCTCCTCGGCGTGACGGCCGGCATCCACCACCAGACCCAGATCACGCAAGGCGGCCGGCTGCAGGCTGAAGTTATGATAGCGCCGGCGGTCGCTGGCCGCCGTGAGACGTTCCGGCAAAATGGCGAACATGCCCGCCCAGACCTTGCCCTCGATGCCGGCGGCACGGACCATCGCAAGATTCAGCAAGCCAAAGCGTGCGGTCCAACCATGTTTCAACTCGCCCGCCGCCGCGGCCTGGCCTTCCTGCCAACCCCAGAAGGCCCCCGTAACCGGCACCAGCGGCTGGCTGCCCAGGTCGACGCCGGCATCGCGAGCGATGATCTCCATGTGCCGCTTCACCGCATAAAAATCGGGCGCGCCACGGGTCAGCCACGCCCGCTCCTTGGCATTCTCCGTCATGAGGAAGGCCACCCCGGCACATTCCAGCACAGTGCCGTTGGACTCCATGAACACGCGGCCGGTCTCACAGAGGCGCGTGACCTGGTTGCCCCGCGATTGGTTGAGCTTGAGTGATTCCAGCAAACCCATGACCAGCGTGGGCCGGAGGTGAGACTGCTCCTCGACGAACGGATTGAGCAGACCGAGTTCGTTCACGGCGGCATCGGAGACCCAGGTCTTGAGCTCCTTGGCCGAACGCAGGGTGTAATTCACGCACTCGTGAAAGTGTTGTCCCACGAGATAGGCGGTTGCCTTGCGGTTGAACACGACCGCCGGGGCATCCTCGGCATCGACCAGCGCCGGACCGACCGCCGGAGCCGCCGGCACCTTCTCGGTCCCGTAGACGCGGAGGACTTCCTCGACCAGATCGATGGGCCGGTCGAGATCCGCACGGTAACTGGGAACGCTCACGGTCCAGGCCGGGCCGCGGCCCGCCGTGGGCTCCTCGTGCCGGATGATGAGATTCAACGCCTCCAGCGCCGCACGCTGCTCCGCCGCGGGAATCTCAAAACCGAGTTTCTCGTTGATATAGGCCGGTGTGACCACGATCTCGCGCTGCCAGGGCACATCGCCGCCTACCTTGAAGGAGGGCCCCACGACGGTGCCACCGGCGGTCTCGAGCAACAGATCGACGGCACGCTGCGCGGCCTCCAGCGTGCTGTGCGGATCCACGCCCCGCTCGAAGCGGTAGGAGGAATCGGAAGCCAGCGCCAGCTGCTTGGAGGTCCAACGCACCGACTGCGGACGAAAATGCGCCGCCTCCAGCACGATATCCGTGGTGGACTCATCCACACCGGCGTCGGCGCCGCCCATGATGCCGGCCACGACGAGCGGCCTGGCCTCGTCGGCGATCACCAGCATGCGGCTGTTGAGCACGCGTTCCTTGGCGTCGAGGGTGACCAGCTTCTCGCCCTCGGCGGCCCGGCGAATGACGATCTTGCGACCGTTGATTTTCTTGGCGTCGAAGACATGCAGCGGCTGCCCGAGCTCCAGCATGACGTAATTGCCCACGTCCACGAGGTTGTTGATGGGGCGCAGGCCGATGGCCTTGAGCCGCTCCTGCATCCAGGCCGGACTCGGGCCGACCTTGACGCCGGCAATGGCGATGCCGACATAGAGCGGGCAGTCTTCCGGCGACTCCACCTTGATGTCGCTGAGAATGTCCGGGCGGGTGCCGTGGGTTTCACCGCCAAACTTGATCGCGGGATAGCAGACCTCCTTGCGGAACCAGGCGGCCAGTTCCCGGGCAATGCCGATGTGGCTGAGCGCGTCGGGCCGGTTCGGCGTGATCTCGATATCAAACACCGTGTCGCCCCCGGGAATCGCGTCGTTGATCGGCTGGCCAATCGGAGCCGTGGCTGGGAGAATGAGCAGGCCGGCGTGATCGCCGGACAGGCCGAGCTCGTCCGGAGCGCACATCATGCCCTGGGACTCGTGGCCGTAGGTCTTGCGCAGGGCGATCTGAAAACCGCTCGGCAGCACGGCGCCGGGAAGTGCCACTGGCACGCGGTTGCCGGCATCGCAGTTGGGTGCGCCACAGACGATGCTGCGGACCCCGCCATGAGTGGCGCCCACCTCGACCGTGCAGAGGGAAATGTCCTTCTTGAGGTTGGGGATCTTGGTGCGGGTGAGGATCTCGCCCACCACGACATTCTGCAGCGGCGGCAGGCCGGTGCTGGCCACGCCCTCGACCTCGAAGCCGAGGAAGGTGACGGCGCGCTTGATTTCGTCGGTGGAGACACCGTCGAGATTCACGTATTGCTTGAGCCAATTGAGAGAGATTTTCACGGAAGAGATTTTTAACCACCAATGGCCACTAAGACCTCACGAGTGGAATAGATCGGATTAGTGTCCCGTTAGGGTGGATGAGTGGTTCAAGAAAACTGTTTCAGAAAGCGAACGTCGTTCTGGTAGAAATAGCGGATGTCATCGATGCCATAGACCAGCATGGCGAGTCGCTCGAGGCCCATGCCGAAGGCGTAGCCGGTGTAGACCTCCGGGTCGTAGCCGACGGCCTCGAACACCGAGGGATCGACCATGCCGCAACCGCCGATCTCGATCCACTCCTTGTTCACCTTCGGCAGGTGCTTGGCGGAGAGATCCACCTCGAAGGACGGCTCCGTGTAACCGAAGTAGTGCGGGCGGAAGCGGGTCTTCGTGTCTTTGCCGAGCAGGGCGGCGAAAATGTAATCCAGCAACGCCTTCAGGTCGCGCACGGTGACGTTCTTGTCCACGTAGAGACATTCCAGCTGGTGAAAGTTGGCGCTGTGGGTCGCATCGGACGTGTCGCGGCGGTAGACGCGGCCGGGCGAGACGATGCGGATCGGCGGCTCGCCCTTGAGCATGGTCCGGATCTGCACCGACGAGGTATGCGTGCGCAGCAGGTACTTTTCCCCGGGAACCTTGCGCGCAATGTTGCCGAAGGCGGTCTTCTCCGGAAAATAAAACGTGTCCTGCTCGGCGCGGGCCGGGTGATCGGCCGGCGTGTTGAGGGCATCGAAACAATAGTACTCCGTCTCAACCTCGGGCCCGTCGGCGACGGTGAAGCCGGCCTTGCGCAAGATCCGGCACATCTCCTCCCGGACCTGCGTGAGCGGGTGCATGGTGCCCGGACCGGCGTCGGGAGAAGGCAGCGTCGGGTCCACGGCCGGCCCCAGCTGGGCGGTGATCTCGGCGGCGGCGATGCGCTCGAGCGTGGCGTCGAGCTGCGCCTGCAACCGGCCCTTGGCCTCGTTGATGAGCTTGCCCATGGCCGGACGCTGTTCCTTGGGCACGGTGCCCATCTGTTTCATGAGCGCGGTGAACTCACCGTTGGGACCGACATAACGGGCCTTGGCGGCCTCGAACTCGGCGCGGTTCTTGAGGCCGGCGAGCTCCGGCTGGGCTTTGGCGAGGATCGCGGAAATGGTGTCTTGCATGGGAAGGAGGAAGATTGCCCACGAAACCGGGGAAAAGTCACGAACGAGAATGCGGGGTCCGGCGGGGTTTCCGTGGGTGGAAAAAAGAAGGACGGGCCCGCGGGGAGCCCGTCCTTCTGAAAAATGGTCTGCTGAGACCGGAAGGCGAGCCGGCAGGGGCTCGCGTTGGATCAGGCTTTGGCGGCGGCCTTGGCCTTCAACGCGTCCTGGGCTTTCTTGACCAGGCCGGTAAAGGCGACGCTGTCGGCGATCGCGATCTCGGAGAGCTGGCGACGATCGAGCTCGATCTTCGCCGCCTTGAGACCCTCGATGAAGCGGCTGTAGCTGATTCCGGCCTCACGGCAGGCGGCGTTCAGACGCACGATCCAAAGGCCACGCATGTTGGCCCTCTTCTTCTTGCGGTCGATGTAGGCGTATTGCCAGGCATGCTGGACCGCTTCCTTGGCATAGCGGAACAGCTTGGATTTATTACCGAAATAGCCCTTGGCGTATTTCAGTACTTTCTTGTGCCGCTTGCGCGACGCGGGGGAGTTTGTAGCACGAGCCATGTTATATGTGGTGTTTAGTGCCGGCGGGTCGTCTCGTTAGGATTCACCCGCCTGGCAAGTTTCAGTTTTGCGCGGCAGATTACCGGAGGCCGAAAGGCAGGCAACGGTGGAGCGGCTCGGCATGACCGGGGGCCACAAGCTTGTCGCGGGAAGCACGGCGTTTGGACTTCGTGCTCTTGGCGGCCAGCAGGTGACGGAAACCGGGCGTGCGGCGAATCAGCTTACCCGTACCGGATATCTTGAAGCGCTTGGCAACGGACTTTTTTGTCTTTTGCATGGGAGGAGTTGGACAAAACAGAGAGCGCACCTGCGCATGGCAAGGGGAAAGTGCGCGCGCGGAGCGGATTGCCCCGCAGTGTAAGAGCCTGCTGGTATCGGAAACTAAAAAGAGCACGCAGAATTTCGCAAATGGGGTTGACATGCACCTGCCGTCTATAACGTTGGCCTCTCCATTTTTGCCGGCTTCCTAGCTCAATGGTAGAGCAGTTGACTCTTAATCAATTGGTTCGGGGTTCGAGTCCCCGGGGAGCCACCAAATTTCGGGTTGTTTGCCAGTTACCCTCTGAATTATCGTGCCCGGCCACCTTGCCGGCGTAGCTCAACGGTAGAGCACCTGTTTTGTAAACAGGCGGTTGCGGGTTCGAATCCCATCGCCGGCTCCATTTTTCAGCCGAGCGCCCGCAGTCTTTTCCGATCTTCCCGGCACGATGATATTTTTCCCACCCACTGCCCGATGGTGTAATGGTAGCACGAACGACTCTGACTCGTTCTGTCTAGGTTCGACTCCTAGTCGGGCAGCCATTTTTTCGCCGACAGCAACGAATGCGCGATCCACTTCAATTAATGCGCGCGGTTTTCCCCACGACACGTCATAAAGCGCATTGACAGCATAAAGCGATTACAAGCAGCATTTG
>JBDKHE010000387.1:0-3861 GCA_039797805.1 Verrucomicrobiota bacterium | reverse complement strand
ATTGAACGTCAGCGGACTCGATCTGGCGCGCTTGCCGGAAATCGTGGCGGACTTGGGCGTGCCATTGACCGGGCGGATGGACGGATCCTTCCCGTTGCGGATCCAGGATACGGGAATTCGGCTGGAGCGGGGACAACTGCGGTTGCGCCCGGGGCAAGTGGCGGGAATGCAGGTGAATGCCGCCACCTTGCTCCGATCCGGCGCCATGTTTTCAGAGGAGACCCAGGCCATCCTGAAAAACGCCGGCGCGCGCTCCCTGCCGCTGGTTCTGCGTGAATTTTCCTTCGATCTCCGGCCCGCCGACATACCCCTGGGCTGCACGGCGAGAGTGAGCGCTGCGGGAGACAGCGAGGTTGGGCCGCTGAGTTTCGTTTACCACGTCAACGGTTCGGTCGAGCGGCACCTGGCGGTTTTCCCCTGAAAGGCAGCGCGATTCAACCGAAGCCTGGCCACAGCAAAGCGTGCCAATTCACTCTGCCTTGAGTGTCGCCAAGGCGTTCTGGGGCCGTGGCGCCGAGGAGGTACTGAGACCGGACCTGAAGTGAGACGGTCAAGCGGGTCACGTCAGCTCCGACGTCGGTGGCTGACGCCAAAGGGCTCAGGGAGGGGTTTGATTGAGATTCGGGCGAACGGTGGGAGGCGGGGCAGGGTTGCCCTTCAGGGAAATGGGCGGCTTCGGGCCGTTGAAGGTGCCGATGGCGGCATCGGACTCGGAGAACTTGATCTCGACGGGTAGCAGCACCGGTACCGCGGTCCCCTTGATCTTGGCGGGGGAATAGCGCCATTTGATCAGTGAGCTGGAAGCAACGATCGCGAAAACCTGATCCTTGGTGTCGTAGCAATACAGGCATTTGACGAGGCCGTCGGCTCCGACGAAGACGAGGAAATCAGCCCGCGGGGGATCCCGGCGCAGCCGCGTGCTCTGTGGGTAGCTGACCGGGATCGAGGAAATCAGCTCCGGCTTGGTGGCCTCGTCGGGCAGGGCGTAGATTTTGGTCTTTTCATCCAGCTTGGCGTGCAGGATCGCCTCGGTGGGGATTTCCCCTGATTTCGCATCACGGGCCACGAGGGTGTTGGGCCCGAGCATCTTTTTCAGATAGGACGCATCGAAGATGACATCCTCGAGGGTCAGCTTGTCGACGGCCTTGGCCGGTTCGGCGGCGGTCACCAGGACCGCCAGCAGTGAAGTAACGACCAGCGAACTGAAACGCAGGACGAATGTTTTCATGCCCGAGTAAATAATTCCGTCGTTTCGGTCGCAATATTTATTCCCTGAGGGGATTCCTGCGCCGGAGCCTGATCCGGCTCTTTAGTTCGAGGATCGCACTCAAAAGCGAGGCACTCGGCCGATTTTCGCGAGCGATCTTGGTCGGACCTATGACCCATGCACTCGTGGCCACCACGAAGCACACAAAACACACGAAACACAAAGTCCCCTGGATCAAGGCAGCCTCAACCTCTGTGCTCCTCCGGATGGCCTCGAAGCGCGATGTCTAGCTGCACCGTTTAGCATTCTTGCCCCCGAGCCTTGTCGTCAGGGCGCGTTTGGATTCTCTGAGACTTCACCTTGGCTCCCGAGCGGACGGCGGGTGAGGTACCGGCAACCCACTTCAAGCTAAGGGACTCCTCGCCGGCTGGCGACCGATCACGATTTCATGGAAACGACGGTCGCGTGCACGTCGTTGGTCTGGTCGCCGGGCAATTGCTTTGGGCCGACGATCATCCAGGCCCGGGCGATCCGCGCGGATTTCACCTCATAGATCATGGTCAGTTCCAAGGTGCCGCGGCCATCAGGGAAGTTGCGGGTGACCCATTCATGATCGATGACGAAATTCCCGGTGACGATGCGACGGAGCAGGGCGGCATGGAGGTCCGGCTCCCTAAAGCGGGTCAAGAAGCGCTCGCGCAGGGCGTCCGTACCCTTGGCGAGCAACACACAAGGGTGCTCATAAAGCTCGGCATCAGGCGCGTACGTGGCCAGGAGGGCTTCGATGTTCTTGTCATTGTACGCATCAAGTTGCCGTTGAACGACGCTGGCGGCATGGGTGGAGTGGAAGTTGAGGGACGGGAGGGCCATGGATCGGATTGGTTGGGTTGGTGAAAACGCCGGGCGGTCATCAAAGGTTGATGTCGGTGGGACCGCTGCCGGGAGAGGGAGTGTAGTGCCAGCGATTGGTTGGCGACTGGCGGAGAAATGGGGCGGAGGATTTGAGTCGCGGAACGAAATGCTCCCGGGCCAGCTCCGCCTCCCGCCAGGCGAGATCCGGGGCTGTCAGGGTCACCGCTAAGGACAGGCAACTGATCCGCACCCACCCGTCATTCGTCTGCACCCCGGGAATATTGAGCTGTTCGGTACCGGCGTTGTAGGAACCGCCGCCCCCGCCGCTGACTTCGGTGCGGCCGCCGCCTCCGCCGCCCCCGCTGTAGCCGCCCCCGCCGCCCGCCCCGGATCTGAAGAAGCACCCCCCGCCACCGCCACCGAAGCCCCCATGGCCGCCGCTGTAGCCGCCGAAACTGGCGCCAATCCCGCCGGCCCAGTGGGTGCCGCCCTGACAATACGTGGGGCCGCCGCCGTGGATGCCGGGACTCAGCCAGCCAGCGCCGCCTCCGCCGCCGTAGTAGAAGTCACCCTTGTCACTGGATCCGCCATGGCCGTCCCGTCCGCCCAGACCTTCGCCGCTGCTGGCTTCCGGCTCGATGCCGGCATCGCCACCCGGCGTCGCGCTGCCGCCCCCGCCACCGCCGGCGGCGAGCATTGGCCAGAGAGGCAGGTCGCCCGCGGGCGTGTTTTTCCAGACAAAAGTCCCCCCGCCACCGCCTGCGCCCCTGGAAAGACCGGCGGTGTTTCCCGCCTGATTGCAAACATCCCGGAGAGACTCGCCAATGTCACTTTCGGCCAGGCAGAGGCCCGGGAGACCCCGTTGTCCGACGATGATGTTGAGCATGTCGCCCGCATGCAGATGGAAAACGCCCTTGAGGCGCGCCCCTTTGCCTCCACGAGCGGAGGGATGGCCGCCGCCCTGCGCGCCCGCCGCCTCAATGAGGTATCGGCCTGACTCGGCCACGGCGTAGTGCTGGAGGGCGCCGATGGCGCCAAAACTGACAGGTGGGACAAACTTTGGCATGAGGTCGTCGGGTCCGGGAAGGGACCGTTGCCCTCAATGCGAGATTCTGGCCTGTCAGGGGACATGGTTTCCAAAAAAAGTTTCCGAAGACAAATGGCCACGCCTCCGTTGTCGCTCGGGTGGGCCGTTGCGTCGAGAGCGCCTGTTCAGGCTCGCGTACCAGTCTGACACCCCCCGTAGCGTAGCGCCACCCCTCTTGATCCGGACTTATGCAGTTGGACCGGACATTGCCTCGAGTGCCTTGGTGGACGGGCACGTCCCCGGCCACAACGAAGGTTGGGTGACCGGCACCGGGAGCTCAGCAGAGCGAGTCGGCGCGTGCCCGTTGGCGGACCTTTACGTTGCTACGGCAGTCATCGCCGGCAGAGGGACCTGCCGGGCCCACCTAATTAATACCAACCACGAAAAGACTTAGCTGGCCTCCTGCGGTTGAAACCGGAATTCCCTGATAGGCTGAATACTTAGAAGTGAACTGCATTGCAGATGCGATTTTCCACAAGCTGCCCTCCAGGGCGGGGTGTGTTGGGGACAAGCGCCAGCAGGCTGAGCCCGGTTTCACCTGTTAACGTAAGCCTCAATAGGCGAGGTAGAGTCCGGTTCATTTGCATAAGTCCGGTTAAGGTTGCCGCCGTTGCGAGCGGGCAGGCTTGTGCTCCGAACCCTAGGCAGCCAAAGAAAGCCTGATTGCGTTCGAGGCGGGGTTGGGCGGACTGCGCACTATCGTTGCCGGGATGGT
>JBDKHE010000386.1:0-4707 GCA_039797805.1 Verrucomicrobiota bacterium | reverse complement strand
AGCCACGAAGGAACTGCTCGGCCAGTTCTACCTCGATATGTTTCCGCGCGAGGGAAAGTACAACCACTTTGCCAATTTCCCGCAGCAGCAGGGCCACGTCCTGGCCGACGGGAAATTCGAGCTGCCGCTGGCCGCGCTGATCTGCAATTTCCCGCCGCCGTCGGCGGACAAGCCTTCCCTGCTCAAGCACGGTGATGTGGAGACCTTGTTCCACGAGTTTGGCCACGTGATGCACAACGTGCTCAGCCGGGCGCACTATGTCGGCATGTTGTCCGTCCCGCGCGACTTCGTCGAGGCCCCGTCGCAGATGCTGGAGAGCTGGGTGTGGGACAAGGACGTGCTCGACACCTTTGCCGCCGATTACCGCGACCCGAGCAAGAAGATCCCGGCCGAGACGATTGCGGCGATGATCCGGGCGCGTCAGGCCACCGCCGGGCGCTTCAACCGCGGGCAGCTCGCCCTCGGGTTGGTTGACATGACCTTCCACACCCTGCCGGTGGACGAGGCCTGGAAGGCGGATGTGGTCAAGCTGAGCAACGACGTCTTTGCCCGCGTCACCATGGTTAGGGATCCGAACACGGCGTTTGTCGCCTACTTTGGGCACCTGACGGGTTACGACGCCGGCTACTACGGCTACCTCTGGTCGAACGTCATGGCCTTCGACATGGCCAGCATCTTCAAGAAAGCCCCCAATGGCTTTCTCGACGTGGAAACCGGCCGTCGCCTGCGGCAGGAAATCTATGGTCCGGGCAACACCCGGGATGTCGGCGAGTCGGTGGAGAAGTTCCTCGGCCGTCCGCGTTCGCAGGACGCTTTCCTCGAATACGTCGGCATCAAGAAGCAGTAGGGCTGACCCGACAGTTTTGGGCTGCATGAATCCCGCTGACGGGGTCCAGGCATAAAAAAGGCGGGGCCAGGCGGCCCCGCCTTTTTGCGGATCAAACGGATTCCAGGAGCTTGTTCAGCCGGGCGATCATGCGGCTCGGGTCTTCCATCAGGCCGGCGGCGATGAGGGAATTGTCGAGCAGCTGCTCGGCCACCAGCTCGGCCTTCTCGGCATTGGTGCCCCGGAGGGCCGCGAGCTTTTTGATGACGGCATGGCGCGGATTGATCTCGAGGTTGACCTTGACCGGGGCCTCGGGCTCGTCGCCCTTTTTCATGGCCTTCATCATGCGGCGCATCTGGGCGGTCATGAACTTGTCGGCATTGGTCGCGAGGGCGGGGGAACCGACGAGGCGGTCGGAGGCCTTTACCTCGGAGACCTGGGTGCCGAGGGTTTCCTGCAGCCACTTGGTCAGCTCCTTGACCTCGGCTTCCGACAGGGCCTCGCCCTGCTGCGGCACGTCGTCGAGCTTCACGTCGGCGTGGTCGGCGGCGAGGAACTTCTTGCCGTCGAACTCGCGGACATTGTTGAAGACGTATTCGTCCACGGGTTCGTGGCAGAAGAGCACCTCGATGTTGCGGGCCTTGAAGCCTTCGAGATACGGACCTGACTCGATGGCCTCGCGGTTGAGGGCGACGAGATAATAGATCTCCTTCTGGCCGTCCTTCATGCGCGAGACGTACTCGGCGAGCGAGGTCGTCTTGCCTTTCTCGGTGAGCGACGACTCGAAGCGGAGCAGTTTCACGATCTGCTCCTTGTGGGTGAAGTCGAGGGCGGCGCCTTCCTTGAGGAAGATGCCGAATTCCTTGTAGAACTCGTTGTAGGCGTCGGCGCGGGCGGTGGCCTCTTCCTCCAGCATCTTCAGGAATTTCTTGGTGATGACCTTGCCGAGTTTGTCGAGCAGGGCCTTGTCCTGCATGGTCTCGCGGGAGATGTTCAGCGGGAGGTCCTCGCTGTCGATCACGCCCTTCATGAAGCGCAGCCACTCGGGCAGGAGGTCCTTGGGCTTGGCGTCGATCAGGACCTTGCGGCAATAGAGCGAAACCGAGGGCTCCAGGCGGGCGAAGCCCAGTTTTTCGGTGTTCTCCTGCGGCACGAAGACGAGGGCGTTGATGGCCAGCGGGGCGTCGGCGGAGAAATGCAGGCGGTAGCGCGGATCGTCCGTGGCGTGGGCCTGGAACTTGTAGAACTCGGTGTATTCCTCGTCCTTGATCTCGTTCTTCGAACGAAGCCAGAGGGCCTGGACGGTCTCGAGCTTCTTGCCGTTGAGCGTGACGGGGAAGCCGACAAAGGCGCTGTAGCGGGTGAGGATGTCCTTGATGCGCCAGTCCTTGGCGAACTCGTCGCACTCGTCCTTGAGCTCAACCACGATCTTGCAGCCGCGGCGCTGGTCGGCGACCTCCTCGACCTCGTAAGAGCCGGAGCCGTCGCTGGTCCAGACATGACCGGGTTCGGCGCTGCGCCACGAGTGCGAGTAGACCTTGACGGACTTGGCGACCATGAAGGCGGAGTAGAAACCGACGCCGAACTGGCCGATGAGGTTGGAGTTCTTGGCGCCGCCCTCGCCGAGGGCCTTGAGGAACTGCTTGGAACCGGAATGGGCAATGGTGCCGAGGTTCTCGATCAGCTCGGCCCGGGTCATGCCCAAACCGGTATCCTGGATCGTGATGGTCTTGGCCTTCTCGTCGGTCGTGATGGTGATCTCGAGCGGGGCGTCGCCGTCGTGGATGTCCTTCTCGGTCAACGACAGGTGACGGAGCTTCTCGAGCGCGTCGGAGGCGTTGGACACCAGTTCACGGACGAAGATTTCCTTTTCCGTGTAGAGCGAGTGGATGACGATATCGAGGAGCTGTTTGATCTCAGCCTGGAACTCGAACTTTTGCGGTGTGGTGGTGGACATAGGGATGTACGGAGGTTGAGAGGAAAAAACAAAAGAGCCCGCTATATTAGCGGGCTCCCGAAAAAATCAAGCGGGAGAATAGGGTGCGCGGTCTCAGTGATCGTCGACCTGATCCTCGTGCAGCGGCTCGATATGGCCCAGTTCGTGTTTCGGGTGCGGACCGAAAAGGACGCGCCAGACGCAATAGACAAAGAGGCCGGTGACGAAACCGACCGAAAGGATCATGGTTAGCCAGCCGCCTGTTGTCATGATTGTTTCCCCCGGGATTTATGGGCGGCTTTGTCCCAGCGTTTGCCGGCCTGTTGGATGAGCATGCACACAAAGATGATCGAGGTGACGATAAAGCCGAAGGTGAGCCGGGCCGAACCGCTGGGGTTGGGGCCGACCAGATCGGTGACATACCCTGTTGGGTTGAAGCGGGCATCGGCGCCGAAGGCGAAGTTCCAGCCAAAGACATTGGCGAGCAGGAACATGATGAAAATCACCGCGAGGTAGAGGGGGGTGACGTACTTCATGATCGGCTTGTAGATGGCCGGGATGCGCATCTCGGATCCTTCATGGGCGTCCCTGATGCCCTCGTCGATGCCGATGACCCAGCTGAAGACGATGATCAGGACCGCGCCACCGAGGAAGATGCCGACGGTGCCAACCCAAAAATCGATCGTGTCGAGGGCCTTCAGGTCCTTGGAGAACCACCAGATGAGGGCCGTGCCGATGGCGGTCAGCAGGCCGAGCAAAATCATGGCGGGTTTGCGGGTGAGCCCGAGGCCTTCCTCGAAGAAGGCGATGCCGGGTTGCAGCATCGACAGCGAGCTCGTGATGGCCGCGAGGAACAGCAGGAGGTAGAAGATCGTCGAGAAGAAGTCGGCCGCCGGCATGTGCGAGAAGACAAAGGGCAGCACATTGAAGCCGAGGGCGAAGGTGCCCTGTCCGATGATGCCGGCCGCGCCGAGGAAGACGAAGGCGGCGGGCACCGTGATCAGGCCGCCGAGGCCGACTTCGCAGAACTCATTGGCCGAGGCGGCGGTGAGCCCGCTGAGCACGACGTCGTCCTTGCGGCGCAGGTACGAGGCATAGGTGATGATCGCGCCGAAGCCGACGGATAGGGAGAAAAAGATCTGGCCCGCGGCCGCCAGCCAGAGCTGTGGGTTGCGCAGGTTGGTGATCATGGACGGGGTGGCGATGCGCTCCGAACCGTCGGTGGCGAGGGTGGCACGGCGGGTCTCCGCGAGCTGGTCGTTGACGAGGATCTCGACTGTCGTCCACTGGCCGTTGACCTGCCGCTCGACCACCGGTTTGGCGGGATTCCACATGTAACCCAGGCCGTTGATCACGCTTTGGTCAGGCTTGGTGGCATCGGGCGTGCCGAGCGTCAGGACCCGGCCGAGGATGATCAGGGCGATGGCGATCAGCACGGGCATGCCCCATTTGCAGACGAGTTCCACGCCCTTGTTGATGCCCCGGTAGATGAAGAAAAAATTCAGCACATAGACCAGGACCACGAAGATGCCGACGTCGTGGAGCCCGAACTGGATCGAGGCCCCGTCCTCATTGGCGCCGGTGAAACGGCTGAAGAACGCGCCGAAGTCGGTGCCCGGCTGGCTGAAGGTGCCGGTCGCGGCGTTGAGCGCGTAGCCCAGGCACCAAGCCTCGATGTACACATAGTACATGTACACCATCACCGGCACGATGAAGCCGAAGACGCCGAGGTATTTGCCGAGCGGGTGCCGGACGATGCTGTAGAAGATGCCCGGGGAGGAGTGGAAACCGGCGATGCCGCCCTTGCGTCCCATGGTCCACTCCGCCCAACCGATCGGGATGCCGATCAGGAGCAGGGAAATGAAATAGGCGATCATGAACGCCCCGCCACCGTACTGGGCCGCCAGGCCCGGGAAGCGCAGGAAATTTCCGAGTCCAACCGCGC
>JBDKHE010000385.1:0-4878 GCA_039797805.1 Verrucomicrobiota bacterium | reverse complement strand
CGGTTGGACAAAAACCAGCCTTCCGCCTCCGCCTTCCACTGCTCACCGCTCACTGCTCACTGCCCACTTCCAATCCCCCTCCGCCTTCCCTCCCCACCGCTCACCGCTCACTTTCCCTCTCCCTCCTCCCTGCTCCCTTCTCCCAGCTCTCCCACCGCTCACCGCTCACTTTCCCTCTCCCTTCTCCCTCCCCCCGCCCTCGCTTGCCATTGGCGCGTTCTCGGCGAGGATATCCCTGATGGAATCTCTCGGGCAGGTTTACGACTCGGTGCGGGAGCATCCGTTTACCAACGGTGTGCTGCCCCACTTGTTGACCGTGGCCGGCTTCCTGCTCGCGATCTTTGCCATCGCGCGCCTCATGAGCGAGCGCAAGCAGCCGGGCAACACCTTCGCCTGGTTGTTCGCCATCGCTTTCATCCCCTATGTCGGCGTGCCGCTCTACCTCATGTTCGGCGGACGGAAACTCCGCCTGCTGGCCGAACGCAAGGCCCGCTTCAGTCCGGTCAACGAGAACCATGTGGTGGTGTCCGAGAACGCCGGTTTCGCAGCCCGCGTCTTCGCCAACAACGGCGCGTGCGTGCCGATCGGGGGCAACCGCCTTCACTTCCTGACCAACGGCGAGGATGCCTTCAACCAGCTCGAGAAGGCGATTCTGGAGGCCCGGGAGTGCATCCACATCATGACCTTCATTCTGGGCAAGGACGCGGTGGGCCGCCGGCTCGTGGAACTGCTGGCCCGGCGCGCCCGCGAAGGCGTGAAGGTGCGGCTGCTGCTCGACGCCCTCGGCTGTTTCCCCACCAGCGGCAGCTTCTGCGATCCCATCCGCCAGGCCGGCGGCGAGGTCGTCCGCTTCATGCCGATGCTGCCGTTGCAGACGCGCTGGTCGGCCAATCTCCGCAATCACCGGAAGATCGCGATCTTCGACCACCGCCTTGCCTCGATCGGCGGCCGCAACCTCGCTTCCGAATACATGGGCCCCACGCCGCATCGCCGCCGCTGGCGCGATCTCGGCGCCGTCATCGAAGGTCCGGCCGTGCACCAGCTGGAGGACGTGTTTCTCGCGGACTGGGCCTATGCGAGCAACCTCTCCCTCAAGACGCTGCAGAAGGAAATGCCGTCCGAGTGGCCGCCCCACGCCGGCCAGGCCGACCTCCAGATCGTGGCCAGCGGGCCGGATGTCACCGGCGACCCGCTCTACGAGGGCATCCTTTCGCTCGTGCAACAGGCCCAGCGCAGCGTGTGGATCATCACCCCGTACTTCATCCCCGACGAGGTCCTGCAGCGCTCGCTCATGGTCCAGGCCCGCGCGGGCATCGACGTGCGCATCGTGGTGCCGGCGCGCTCCAACCACCGGATCACCGACTACGCCCGCCGCCACCACCTCCGCGAATTGCAGCGCGCCGGAGTCAAGGTGCTGTACTACCAACCCGGCATGAACCACGCCAAACTCCTCATCGTGGACGGCAGCACGGTGCTGTTTGGATCGGCCAACATGGATCTGCGCAGCCTGTTCGTGAATTTTGAGATCGGCGTCGTCACCTACTCCGCCGCCGAGGCCAAGACGGTCACGGCGTGGGCCGAGGAAGTGTTTGCCCTCAGCAAACCGATGCCCGAGCGCCGCAAGGGCCGTCGCCTCTTCTCCGCCCTCGGCGAGGAAATCGCCCGCCTGCTGGCACCGCTGCTTTGACGCGAGCCGCCGCCGCGACGGACGCGGGCCAGGTCTTATCGTGGTTGGCATTACTCAGGCTCGCGTTCCCGCCCAACACACCCCGTCGCTTCGCGCCACCCCTCTTCCTAGAGGGGACCCAATCTACTCGACTCAATATCCCTTCTCGGAAGAGGGGCTTGTCGGGCCATAGCCTTGGCGACGGCCGATGCCCGCCAGGGCGGGGTGTGTCGGGAACGGTGTGAATGGTATTCCTTCTTCCGTCAGTCCACTACGCGACCCTCACTACTCAGGTGGGCCGGCAGGTCCCTCTGCCGGCGGTGACTGTCGTGACAACGGAAAGCTCCGTCAACGTCCTCCACATGAAGTCTGTTGGATTCACGGAGCACGTGACCCCGCCATTATCCTAAAAAGCGCAGTTGAAACACAGAGGTCGCAGAGAGCGCGGAGAGGAGATCCATCAATTCCACCCAGAAGTCGAATCAACTGCGAAGTGAATGTCTTTCAGACGATCAATCTGCCTCATCTTTCTGCTTTTGTATTTCTTGTGCTTTCCAGCCACAGCGTACGCTGGGCGACTGGTCCCGGGCGCCAAGCATGGCGCCACAGGATGTGGCCAATCCTTCTGCGGAATTCAGGATCATGCTGGCTGGAGTCACCCCGCCCGGATCGATCCCTCCCTCCGTGCTCTCGGCGACCTCTGTGTTTCAACTGCTTTCCCTACGCTCAGCCTGACGCCATGGAACCGTTCGGTTTCCGCGCGCGTGCCGGCATCGACGCGCCGGCACCGGGCACAAAAAAGGCGGGGTCCATCGGACCCCGCCGGGACAGAGAAACTCAGGCCGTGGCGGCCTGCTCAAGCAACCGCATCGCCTGGCGCAGCTCCTGGCGCATTTCCGCGATGGCGTGGCGGGCTTCCTCAAACTGGACCGAGGCGCGGTCGGCGTATTCCGCCCGCAGCGCGCTGGCCTTCTCGGTGTACTGGGCCTTGATGGTTTCCCAGCGCTCGCTCACCTGATGCAGCTTGGCATCGGAGGCCACCAGCAGGGCGTGCAACCGTTCGTTGCGCACCAGCTTGGGGCAGGCCAGGCGTTCGCCGAGGCGGCGGCGGGTGTCGGCCACCTGCGCGAGGAGAATTTTTTCCTCCGGCACGCGGCGGAGTCCGCGGACGAGGCGGAGCTTCTCGAGGGTCCAGATCGTCCACTTGGTGGGGTCCCACTGCCACCACTTCACACCGTTGCGGTAGTCGTGTTGGAACTCGTGGTGATAGTTGTGGTAGCCTTCGCCGAAGGTGAAAATCGCCATGATCCAGCTGTCGCGGGCGCTGCACTTGTTGGAGTACGGCTGGTTGCCCACGGTATGGCAGAGGGAATTGATGAAAAAGGTCATGTGCTGGACCGCGACGACGCGGGCCACGCCGGCGATCAAGAAGCCGCCGAGCGCCCCGATGGCCCCGCCATGCCAGTAACCGAGCAGCGCGGGCAACACGAAGCCGAAGCCGACGGCGATGGTGACGTAAAAGCGGTCCTGCCAGAGCACGAGCGGGTCCTTGCGCAGGTCGTTGACGTTGTCCCACGGCGGCTCGGGGTTGATCTTGAAGAGGATCCAGCCGATGTGGGCGTGGAAGAAACCCTTGGAGATGTCATAGGGATCATCGTCGTGGTCGACGTGCTTGTGGTGGCGGCGGTGGTCGGAAACCCAGGCCAGCGCGCAGTTCTCGAAGGCGGTGGCGCCGAAGATCAGCGTGACCAGACGCACCGGCCAGCTCGCCTGGAACGCCATGTGCGAGAACAGGCGGTGGTAGCCGAGCGTGATGCTCAGGCCACTCGCGATGAAGAAGAGGAAGAACATCGCGATCTGAAACAGATCAATGCCATAGAACCAGAGGTAAACCGGCACCACGGTGCAGGTTGCCAAGGCGGTGCCGATGAGGAAGGAGCTGTTGACCCAGTTGATGCGGTCGAAGGGAATCTTGAGTTTCACGAGGCGCCATCCTGAGAACCGATCCCAACTGGGCGAGCGCAATCTGATGACATTTTAGGTAGTAAATATACGCCATCCGGGGCGATTCCGGACGAAATCGGGCCCGGCGGAGCGATTTCCGGGGCGTTTGGGCGCGTTTGGGCGCTTCCGGACGCGATTGAGCGTCCCAGCCTAGACCGCCCGCTGCGCGATGAAGGCCTTGATGGCCTCGGCGTTGGCCGGCAAGTGGTGCTTCACAATCGGGCGCGCCTTCAGCTCCTCCAAGGCCGTGGCGGTGGGCTCCGTGCCGATGGCGGCCGCGATCGCAGCGGGGAATTTCGCCGGATGGGCGGTCGCGAGCACGACGCTCACGCGGCGCGGGTCCAGCTCCTTGAAGGCGCAGGCGGTGTGCGGATCGACGGTGTACCGGTAACGGTCATGCACCTTCCGGATGAGCCCGGTGATCTCCTCATCGCTGGCGGACGAGGAACTGAAGACGGTCTTGTTGAGCAGATCGAAGCGGTAGGCGCCGGTGGCCTTGATCTGCGCCATCACGCTGCAGACGCGGGTCGGGTTCTCATCGAGCGCGTAGTAGAGAAACCGTTCGAAATTCGAGGCCACCTGGATGTCCATGGACGGGGCCAGGCTCGGATGCACCTCGCCGCTCCGGTACTCGGCCGTCGTGAACAGCCGGTGCAGGATGTCGTTGCGGTTGGTCGCGACCTTGAAGCCCATGATCGGCACGCCCATCTGCGAGAGCAGCCAGCCGGCGAACACATTGCCGAAATTGCCCGTGGGCACCACGAACTCGGTGTTGGCCCGGGCGCTGTCCGGCAGACGCAGCCACGCGTAGAGATAATAGACCGACTGGGCCAGCACGCGCGCGATGTTGATGGAGTTGACCGCGGACAACCGGTGCTGCTCGGCGAAGGCCTTGTTGGCGAAGATGTCCTTCAGCTCGCGCTGGGCGTCGTCAAAACTGCCGTCGATGGCAATGGCGTGGACGTTGGCCGCGCCGGTGCAGGTCATCTGGCGCTCCTGCAGGGGCGACACCCGGCCCTCTGGATAAAGGATGAAGATCGCGGTGTTCGGTTTGCCCAGCAAACCGTGGATGGCGGCCGCCCCGGTGTCACCGGACGTGGCGCCGAGGACATTGATCTTCCGGCCCGACTGCTCGCACTGCCAGCCGTAGAGGTTGCCGAGGAACTGCAGGGCAAAATCCTTGAAGGCCAGCGTCGGGCCGTGGAACA
>JBDKHE010000384.1:0-2999 GCA_039797805.1 Verrucomicrobiota bacterium | reverse complement strand
CACCATCATTCTAGTCGTTATCGGCGTTCCCTCGCTGATCATTGCTTTCATCGTCTTCTCGTTTTTCAGCACCTGGCTGAAAGCCAAGCTAAACGGGGCGCCGGTCGGCTTTGCCAACCTGCTCGGCATGCGGCTCGGCGGCGTGCCCTACAGCCTCGTGGTTGACGCACGCATCACGGCGGTCAAGGCCGGCATCGAGGTGACCACGGACAAGATTTCCGCCCATTATCTGGCCGGTGGCAACGTGGTGCCAACCGTGCAGGCACTGGTCGCCGCGCAGAAGGCCGGCATCGTGCTGGACTGGGACCGCGCCTGCGCCATTGACCTGGCGACCAAGGGCTCCGGCAAATCCGTCGTTGAAGCCGTGCGCACCTCGGTCGATCCGAAGGTCATCGATTGCCCGAATCCGGAAAGCGGTCGCACCACCATCGACGGTGTGGCCAAGGACGGCATCCAGGTGAAGGTCAAGGCGCGCGTGACCGTGCGTACGCACCTTGATCGCTTCGTCGGTGGCGCCAAGGAGGAGACGATCATCGCCCGCGTCGGTGAAGGCATTGTTTCCACCATCGGCTCCTCGGAAAGCTACAAAGTCGTGCTGGAGTCGCCGGACAGCATTTCTAAGACCGTGCTCGCGCGCGGCCTGGATGTCGGCTCCGCGTTCGAGATCCTTTCGATCGACATTGCCGACGTGGATGTCGGCGAGAACGTCGGTGCCAAACTGCAGGAAGCGCAGGCCGAGGCGAACAAGAGCATCGCCCAGGCCCAGGCGGAAATCCGTCGCGCGGCCGCGGTCGCCGTCGAGCAGGAAATGAAGGCCCGCGTTCAGGAGATGCAGGCGAAGGTCGTCGAGGCGCAGGCCCAGGTGCCGCTCGCGATGGCCGAGGCCTTCCGCTCCGGCCGGCTTGGCGTGATGGATTACTACAAGATGGAAAACATCCAATCCGACACGGCCATGCGTGGTTCCATTGCGAATCCTGAAGGCAAGAAATGAATTCCCGTCCGGCCACCCTTGATCGGGGGCCGGACGCCTCGCTGCTCGAAACCACCAACCGACTCCGCCCATGAAATGGATTCAATGGATGATCGATAACGCCTGGACCCTGGTGATCATCGGTGGCGTCCTCATGCAGTTGCTCCAGGCGATGACGAAGAAAAAGGACGGGGATGAGGCGCCGCCCGAAGCGGAGCAGGCCAAGGAATATGAATTCGAGGATCCCGATCTGGCCGAGCGCACGCGCAAAATCCGTGAGGAGATCCAGCGCAAGATCGACCAACGGGCCCATGGGCAGTCGCAACCGTCCGGCCAAGCAGCCAGTCCGGTGGCACCGCCCCCGATTATTCGGGAGGTCACCTCCAAACCGGTGATTGCCCCGGTGCAAGCGCACGTGCAGACGCAGCGACAGGCGGAAATCATGGAGGAACAGGCAGCCTGGGCGTCCAAGCTTGAAGCGGCGACCCGCATGAAGGCGGCGGCCGTCCGGCGTACAGAATTTGAGGAGTCCACGGCTGATCACACCGTGCAGAAGCGGTCTGGGGCCCGACATGCCTTGATGTCGGAGTTAGGTTCACCCGAAGCCCTGCGGCGGGCGTTTGTGCTCAGAGAAGTACTCGGACCCCCGGTTGCCCTGCGGAAATAGGGTGGGCGGCACCAGCGGCCGGCGGGGCCGCTTGATTAATCGAGAGCGAACCGACCGTAGCCGTCGAGCGGCACCGGGTAGCTGCGCCCATTGACCTCCATGCGGATGTTTTTGCCCTCCGCGACCGTGATCAGGAGCTTGCCCTTCTTCTTGATGGTTTTGGATTCGCCACGCGCGAGGGAGACGTTGTCCAGCAGCACGGCTCCGTCGAGATCCTGGACTACTTTGACCCGCGTGGCTTCCACCGCCGTGAGCACCAGCGTCTGCGCTGGGTCGGCCTGCACTGTGGGTGCGGGCGGTTGGGCGTTCTGGGCCTGTTTGGCCGAGGAATGGGAGAACAGGACATTGATCAGGAGAATGATAACGACCAGAGCGATAAGCGCGCCTCCTCCCAGCAAGCCGAACTTGATCAGCATGGCCCGGTCGTTGGCGGAACCATTGGCTGGCGCGGTCGCGGTTTCACCGGCTTCTGGTTTCCGGGCTTCGCCACCAAAATCGACGCGGCCGAGAGGTTCGCGATGCTCGCGACGCTGCGGCTTGCTGTCGCGGACGAGGACAGCGTCGACATCGCTCACGAGGCGCTCGGGCTCGAGGTCGAGAAAGCGGGCGTAGGTACGGACGAAGCCGCGGATGTAGAGAGGAGGCAGGTCGATGTCGAAGGTGTTGGCTTCGAACTTTTGCAGGTAGTCGCCGCGGATCTTGGTGGTCTCGGCGGCTTCGCGGATGGAAATGCCCTTCCGTTTGCGAGCCTCTTCGAGTCTTTCGCCGATGGTCTGCATGATGATTCTCTTAACTGGGTTTGCTGGGGGTTTGAAAGGCTAATCGCCCGATCAGGGCTGGTAAGTGTCCAGGTCGACCAAGATTTCCCGCGGGGATGAACCGTTTTCCGGTCCGACGATCCCCTTTTGCTCCATGAGGTCCATGATGCGGGCCGCCCGGTTATAACCGATACGCAGCCGCCGTTGCATCATCGAGGTTGAGGCGCGGCGCGTGGACTTAAGCACGTCGTACGCTTGGCCAAACAATTCTTCGTCGTCCCCCATGTCGCTGTCGCCGCCGGAGCCATCCTCGTCGTCGTCATCCTCCTTCGCCGCGCGATCGATGTGTTGCTGGACCGACTGGGCATATTGGGGAGGACCGTTTTTCTTGAGGAACTCAACGATGGCCTGGACTTCCTCGTCGGCGACGAAGGCTCCCTGGGCACGCACCAGCCGGGAGCTGCCGGGAGGGGAGAAGAGCATGTCGCCGCGACCGATCAGCGTGTCGGCACCCTTGGTGTCGAGAATCGTGCGGGAGTCGACCTGGGAAGCGACTTGGAACGCGATGCGGGAAGGCAAGTTGGCCTTGATCACACCGGTGATG
>JBDKHE010000383.1:0-4115 GCA_039797805.1 Verrucomicrobiota bacterium | reverse complement strand
GGGCCAGAAAGGCGTCTTCGTTATTCGTGCGGACATGCCCGCGATGGGTCAGGCCCGACCAGCGCAGGGTGGGTGAAGCGCTTTTCCCCTCCTCCTCGAGCAAGGTGGCGAATTCGAAATCGATGATGCAGAAACGGCCGTCCTCCTTGCGGTAGGTGATGTTGCGAATGTCGATGTCATCGTGACGCACGCCATAGGTCTCGAGCTCGGCAAACAGCTCCTTGATCTTCTCCGGACTGATGTGATCGACCCGCGCGCCGGCGTTGGTGGTGACCATCTTAAGCGTGGCTTCGTCCGACTCGACCAGGCGTGGGACGAAATCGCAGCCCTTGTCCTCCAGGTGCCGAAGCACCCTCACTTCGTTGGCGAAGCGGGCGTAAGCCTGGTGACCGCGAAAGGTTTTGTAGACGAGTCCGTCATAACCGATGCGAACCAAGGCGCGTTTGGTGTCCTTGACTTCCTGCATGATGGTGTAGGCCTACGTTTTACCAATGCAGGCAAGTACGCAAGGGGCGAGTGCCGCCGTCGGGATTGCGGTCTGGCATAAGCCGAAATTGCTCTTCCCTCTGGCATGTAAGGTGCTTTTTGTCGGCGGTATTGCGTCACTGCATTCCGGCGTCTTGATGGGCGTCGATTCATTCACGCCATACCCTCCAAACCTCAAACAAAACACATCCGATCCATGGCCAAATACAAACTGGAATACATCTGGCTCGACGGCTACACGCCCCTGGCGAGCCTTCGCAGCAAGACTCAGATCAAGGAATATGCCAGCTTCCCGAAGCTCTCCGAACTGCCCGATTGGGGCTTTGACGGCAGCTCGACGCAGCAGGCCGAAGGCAAGAGCTCCGATATCGTGCTCAAGCCGATCGCCGTCTTCCCGGACAGCACCCGCAAGAACGGCGTGCTCGTGATGTGCGAAACCTATCTGCACACCGGCGCCGCGCATCCTTCCAATTCCCGCGCCACGATCCCGGACGATCCCGACACCTGGTTTGGCTTCGAGCAGGAATATTTCCTCTACAAGGACGGCGCTCCCCTCGGTTTCCCCGTCGGCGGCTATCCGGCCCCGCAGGGACCCTATTACACCGGCGTCGGCTACAAGAACGTCGGTTCCGTGGCGCGCGAGATCGTTGAGAAGCACATCGACCTGTGTCTCGATGCCGGCATCAACATCGAAGGCATCAACGCCGAGGTCGCCAAGGGCCAGTGGGAGTTCCAGATCTTCGGCAAGGGCTCCAAGAGCGCCGCTGACCAGATGTGGGTCGCCCGTTACATCCTGACGCGTCTGTGCGAGAGCTACTGCATCGACGTCGAGTGGCGCTGCAAGCCGATCCTCGGTGCCTTCAACCAGGCCCTCGATTGGAACGGTTCCGGCATGCACTCCAACTTCTCGACCAAGCACCTGCGCGAAGTCGGCGGCAAGGATTACTTCGAGAAGCTCATGGCGGCCTTCGCCAAGCACATGGACGAGCATATCGCCGTCTATGGCCCGGAGAACCACCTCCGTCTCACCGGTCTGCACGAGACGCAGTCGATCGACAAGTTCACCTACGGTGTGGCCGATCGCGGTGCGTCCATCCGCATCCCGCACAGCTTCATCAAGGCTGACTACAAGGGCTACCTCGAGGACCGTCGTCCGAATTCCGCCGCCGACCCGTACCTGGTCGCCGGCCGGATCCTCAAGACGATCCAGACCGTGCCGCTCAAGTAAGCGCTGCGTTCCTGACCCGTTGGATTTCAGCCGTCCGGCCCCGTGCCGGACGGCTTTTTTGTGGCTCCACGGCTGCTTCCCGTGTTCAAAGTCCGCGCCGCATGACTACGCCGGGCCACCATTCCACCGAGCCGCCACCGCGCTGGTCCGCCGTGGCCGAGTGGATATTGGTGTTGGGCGTCGCGATCGTGCTCGCCGGGACGATGCTCGCCTTGGGCGGAGTACTGGCCAGAACCATGATCTGGGTCTCCTGGTCCGTCACGGGTCTCGCCCTGCTGGGCGGTGTCCTTTGGGTGTTGGGGTACGGAGCCGGCACGCGTACCTTACATTGGGCCGCGCTGCTCCCGGTACCTTTTTTGCTCTATGCCTTGGTCAGCGTGGTTTGGTGGGCGCCGGCCGGCTGGTTGGCATGGCGGGAGTGGTTAATTTGGCTCCAGACTTGGCTGGTGTTTGTCGTCGCGCTGCACTTTGGGCGTCGTCCTGCCCATGCTCGGATCTGGCTCGGCACGATCATCGGGTTGGCCGTGGTCGGCGCCGGCCTGGCGATTTACCAGCGCTACGGTGATGCCTCGTGGATGATGCTGGGCCGAAAACAGGCGGATCAATTTGTAGGCCGCTCCGCCGGCATGTTTGGGGTGCCCAACTCGCTCGCAGGTCTGCTGGAATGCGTGATCCCGCTCTGCGTCGGGGTGCTTTTTGCCCGGGGCCGAAGGCGGGGACTGACGTTGGCCGCCGGTTTGCTGGCTGTGCTGCTGTTGTTCGCGCTGGTCTTGACGGGAAGCCGCGGTGGCTGGATCAGCCTCGCGCTGGCGTTACTAGTCTGGCCCCTGCTCGTGGGGCGCCGGATGCAAATCAAGTTGCTCGGGACGGCCGGGGTCTTGCTGACGGTGGCCGTCGCGATCGGGGGGCTCTATGTGGGGAGCGGCTATGCCCGGGAACGGATCCAACCCTTTATCGAAGGTAAGTTCGAATCCAGCCGGCCGATCATCTGGAAGGCAGGGTTGCAGATGTGGCAGGACAGTCCTTGGGAGGGACGCGGAGCGGCGGCATTCAATGTGCTGTTTGAGCAGTACCGCCCCCGGGGATTTCTGAATGAGCCCAACTGGACGCATAACGACTACCTGAACATCCTGTGTGATTACGGGTTGGCGGGCTTTGCGCTCTGGGCCGGTGCCGGCTTTGCTTTGGGTGCGCTCGGATGGGTCGCGTGGCAGCGAGCACGGCGGGACGGCGCGCCAGGAGACGAGAGTCCAGTTGCGCGCAAGGTTTGGAAATTGGGGCTTTTGCTGGGGCTGCTGGCATTCGCGCTTCATCTGGCGGTGGATTTTCATACGCGAATCCCGGGTCTGGCCTTCCTGGCGGCGATCTTGGTGGCATTGTTGGTGCGGGATGAGCCGGCTTGGCACCGATCGATCGGGGCGGTGCCAGCGGTGGTGGGTGGTGCGGCGTTCGCCGCTGCCTTGCTTGCGCTCATTTGGCGGGTTGCGGTGCCGCTGTACGGTGCGGAGGCCCTGCGGGAGGAGGCCCGCCGGACGATTGACCGATTTGCCATCACCGGAGAAGGGGAGATGGGGGTGATAGCCCCGGCGGCCAAGAAGGCCTTGTCAAAAGCGGTGCGTCTGGATCCCGGCAATGGTCAGGCTTGGGCGGACCTGGCCTACGCCACCGTGCAAAGCTGGGAAAAGGAAGGCAGCGACCTGGTGGCCTTGGGCCGGTTCGCCGAGCTCGCCGCAGATGAAGCGCTCGCGCGGTGCCCGATCATTGCCGAGTTCTGGCTGCGCAAAGGCGTTGCCCTGCAGGTACAGCGGGGCCGTCCCGGGGCGGAGGACTGTTTCCGTCGGGCCTTGGAACTTGCGCCTCACTCCCCCCAGGTCTGGTACCACCATGCCTACTACCTGCAGGCATTTCCCTCGAAGCGGGAGGAGTTCCACCGCGCCCTCGGGACCTGTTTAGCTCTTGACCCTCATTATCCCGCTGCGAACACTCTGCGCCAGCAGTTGGCCACGACACCTTAACTCAATTTAGAAGAGGACTATGAAAATTTCCGCGCTGCTATTTCGTTTTGTTTTTTGCGGCTTCGTTGCTGCTGCCCTTTCCCTGACCTCCGTCGCGCAGACTGCGGCCGGCGCGATCAAGGCCGCCCGCGTGCAGGGTGAGGTGTTCCGCGTCTCCAAGGCGGGTTCGGTTCCACTGAAGGATGGTGATGCCGTGTATGAAACGGACAGTGTGACCACCGGCAAAGGGGCAAGTGTGGTGCTGGTGTTCATGAACGGCTCCTCGGTGCGACTCGGTTCGGACACGAGCCTGAATGTCGAAGAGTTCAAGATGGATCCGCTGGCCCAGCCGATCAGTAATCCGACCGCGCTGAAGAATGAGCCGAGCAAGTCCAAGACGTCGCTCA
>JBDKHE010000382.1:0-5510 GCA_039797805.1 Verrucomicrobiota bacterium | reverse complement strand
TGTCGAGGACGAAGCGGATGGCCCGGTCGAGCGCCGGGCGGTACTTCTCGTCGCGCTTCTGGGCATAAAACTGCAGCAGGAAATCGGCGGCCGCGATCGTCGTGCGGTCATCGAAGGTGGCATTGCCGTAGTAGTGCTGGAATTCCTCGAGCCGCCAGCCGTTGTGCCCGACGGTGGCGTACCATTGCTGCAACGATTCCTCGCCCGCGAGATCCGCCACGTAGTTCCAGCCACCCGACGGGTGCTGCACGCGGATGAGCGCGTCGGCCGTCTTCCGGGCCGCCTGATAGTAATACTCATCCCCCGTCGCCTGATAGGCATCCAAGAATCCCTGCCCCATGGCCGGCGTGCCCGGGGCCTGGATCCAGATCATGGTTGGGTTGGCCTCCATTTCACCCCAGCGGCGGGAGAGATCCGGCAGGTACGACCACACATAGCCGCCCTCGCAGCTCACCTTCTCGACCATGAAGCGGGTGGCCCGTTTCATGGTGATCAGCGCCGCCACCCGCGGGGGCAAAATGGGCATAAAATCCTCCGCCACGAGGCGGCCAAACACGGTGCTACCTTGCTCGTGGAGATGGGTCGTGTCGATTTTTCCTTTGGCATCGGGAAAATCAAACCTGGCGGTCTCGGCCGGACCCATCGATTCGCAGAGCGCCAGGCTGCGGGCGTGCAGGTCGATCACGGGCACCGACTTTTCCTGCGCGACCCGGAGCAACGCCGCGACGTAGGGAACATGGGCCGACTCCAGCCGCGTCGGGTCGGACTTGGAAAAAGTGCGGCGCACGAGCGAGGTCACGAGGACCGGCTTGGCCCCGATGGCGCGCACCTCATCGACGTAGCGCGCCAGGTTGGCCGCAAAGGTGGTCTCGGGATCCGTCTCGCGTGCCGGCCCCTTCCCCGGCTGGTCGTTGTGACCGAACTGGATCAGGTAATAGTCGCCATGAAGGGCGATTGCTTTGTCCCACCATCCCTCGTCCCGGTAACTTTTCGAACTGCGGCCGTTTTGGGCCACATTGGTGACGGTGACGACGTCATCGACAAACTTGCTGAAGCCGCGGCCCCATCCCGAACCTTCTGTCACCGTCGAATCGCCGACCAGGACGACGTGCAACGGCTTCCCGGCTGCACTCGCAGCCAGTGGCATGAAGAGCAGACCCAGGAGCAGACGATAAGTATTCATCAGCGATTTGCCGGATTCCAGCCATCCGATCCACCGAGGACCGCCGCCGGAGTGAGGGCCGCCGCGTGTTCCGCGCTGAGCGGCCGGGCCCAAGGCACGCGCGTGTCGGGTGAGGCCCCGGGGCCGGTGCTGCCAAACTCGGCGTAGAAGGTCGTGAGCTCGGCCGCCGGCTTGTTCCAATTGTGCCAGCCTTCCGGCCGGACGTTCGCCGACATGTCGGTGCGGATGAAAATGGTCTTGGCAAAATCCCGCCAAGGCCGGCCCAGGTAGGTCTTAACGCCCTCCGCCCCGGTGATCCGGCAGTCGGCAAAAACGTAACCGTGGTCCTGATCCTTCGGGGTGGAGGCGGCGGTGATGTAGCCGTCTCTCAGCACATGGATGTGACATTGATCGAAATACGCCGTGGCGGCGCCGAAGATGAAGTCCACATGCCCCTCGACATAGCAGTCCTTGAAATAGTGCCGGCCGCGGTTCACGAGAATGGTGTCCTGCCAGCCGAGGAACCGACAGTGCCGGAATTCCAGTTTGTCCCCGTCCGCGCGCAGCGCGAGCGCCTGACCGACCGGACCGGCGTCGTTGGCGATCGTGAGATTTTCCCAGATCATGCCATCGCCATCGATCTGCAGCGTGGGCGTACGGAAAGTGCCGATGGGTTTGCCGTCGGGTCCGGGCAGATTGGCGTTCAGATTGTAGACGAGCACGGTCTTTTCCTGATCCTCGCCGATGACATGGATGTTGCCGCGCTCGCGCTGGACATAGACACGCTCGCGGTAGGTGCCGGCCTTGACCAAAATGACCCAGCGCGGACTCGCCGGATCCGTCTTCATCGGGGCGGCGCTGATGGCCGCCTGCAACGACGTGTATTGACCGCTGCCGTCAGCCGCCACGACCGTGTCAGGCGTCACTGCGGACGCGGCGGACAGGAACGAACCCAGCCCCAGCATAGCCAAGACGAGGAGATGGACAGGGAAGCGCATGATCGTGGGGATGTTACCCGCCAATGGAGACAGCTGGCTAGGGATTGCGCGGGCCCATGATTTTGACGTCAGGAGTGGCCGCCGGGCGCGCCGGTAATCGGCACCAGCACTGCGGAACAGAAGATCCACAGCCGGCTGATGCCGAAAAAGGCGGAGGGCCCCATGTTATCAGGTCAGCATCACGGGTTTGAACTTGGGCGCGAGCAGATGCATCACAACCCAGGCCACCACGTACGCGGAGCCGCAGATGACGAACAGGATGCCGTAACCGAGCTCGATCTTGCCAATGGAGGTGAAGTGGGCCAGCAGGAGACCGGCGATGCGCGCGATCAACACGCCGCCCAGTGCACCGGCCATGCCACCGAGACCGGTGACGGAGGCGACGGCGCGCTTCGGGAACATGTCGGAAACCGTGGTGAAGATGTTGGCCGACCAAGCTTGGTGGGCCGAGCAGGCGATGGCGATCGTGGCGACCGCGAGCCAGGTGTTGATCGCTCCCAGGCGGGAGGCGAGCAGCACGGTCAACGGCATCAACGCGAAGATGAACATGGCCGTCTTGCGGGCCCGGTTGGCATCCATGCCGCCGTTCATCAGACGCTTGGGGAGCCACCCGCCGAAGATCGAGCCGCCGGTGGCGACGGTGTAGACCACGGCCACTGCGAAAGTCCAGCTGATGACGCCGGGGATGGTCGAGGGGTCACCCACGAATTCCGGATGGACCGACTTGTAGGCCTCGACCTTGCGGGCGTTTTCTCCACCCAGAAAGGAGGGCAGCCAGAACATGAAGAACCACCAGATGCCGTCGGTCAGGAACTTGCCCATGACAAACGCCCAGGTCTGCCGGAAGGTGAGGAGCTTGAACCAGGAAACCTTGGTTTTGACCGCCTCAGCGGCCTTTTCATCCATGTCGCTGTGAATGTAATCATACTCGGCCTGCTGCATTTCACCGCTCTTCAGCTTTTCATCGGGGGAAGCATAGGTCCGATACCAGAAGAACAGCCAGACCAGGCCGACCGCGCCCGTGAGGATGAAGGCCCATTCCCAGCCCCACCATGCGGCGATGTACGGGACGGTGAGCGGAGCGACGATCGCGCCGACATTGGCGCCGGAATTATAGAGACCGGTGGCAAAGGCGCGTTCCTTCTTGGGGAACCACTCGGCGATGGTCTTGTTGGCCGCGGGAAAATTGCCGGCCTCGGAGAAGCCGAGGGCCGCGCGCCAGAAGCCGAAGCTCCAGGTGTGGTGACCGAAGGCGTGGCCGATGGCGGCCGCGCTCCAGCCAATCAGCGAGTAGGCGTAACCCCGCTTCGTGCCCAGCCAGTCGATGAAACGACCGGCCAGCACCATGCCCAACGCGTAGGCGATGGTGAAGCTGATGACGACGTTGGAGTAGTTCAGTTCCTGGTCGGCCTTTTCGAGACCGAAAACGCCTTCCGCCGCGAGCGTGTCCTTGAGGAGGCCGAGCACGTTGCGGTCGAGGTAGTTGATGGTCGTGGCGAAAAAAACCAGGGCACAGATCGTCCAGCGGTAGCGACCGATCTGGGCGTTGACTTCGTTGAATTTACTCATGGGCGGGGGAGGTAGTCGGGGGTTGGCTGGGACTAGAAAGGTTTATTTGGCGACCGGGGCGGGAGGTGGCACGGAGTTGAGCCCGCTCACCTTCTTGGCCGGTTCGATCGTGACGTTATGGAAGGTGATGGATCCGGTGTGCGTGACAACCTCCGTCTCGGTCACACCGCGGAAGGTCGAGTTGTTGATGCGGATGTTGTCGATCACCGCACCCTCAAAGCCGCGGATAAACAGCACGCGTGGGCTGGCCGAGCTGGTGATGTTGTCGAGCTGCACGTTGCGGACGATGGGCTTGAACGGGCCCTTGGCGCCTTCCTCGTAGAGCAGGTCGATCGTGAGGACCGCCTCCCCCACCCGGCCGACCTTCACGTTGCGCATGAAGACGTTTTCGAGGATGCCGCCCCGGATGGCGTTGTTTTTGAAACGCAGGGCCCGGTCGAGGTCCGGGCTGTCCATCTCGCAGTTCTCGACGAAGATGTTGCGGATGCCGCCGGTGCACTCGCTGCCGAGCACCACGCCGCCGTGGCCATCCTTCATCACACAGTTGCGGATCACCATGTTTTCGGTGGGCACGTTGACGCGGCGACCGTCGCCGTTGCGGCCGGCTTTGATTGCAATGCAGTCGTCGCCCGTATCAAAGATCGTGTTTTCAACGAGAATGTCGCGGCAGGATTCCGGGTCGAAGCCGTCGTTGTTCGGACCGTGGGAATTGATCTTCACGCCGCGGACGGTGATGTTTTGGGAGAGCACCGGGTGCAGCTCCCACATCGGCGAGCGGATGATGGTCACGTCCTCGATGAGGATGTTCTTGCAGAGGTAGGGCTGGACGAAGTTCGGCCGCAGGAAATCCCCTTCGCCGAAGACCCGCTCGGCCACGGGCACATTGGCCTCACCCATCTCGATCAGGCGATTGCGGGCGGGCACCTGGGGGCGGGCCGGGCCTTCGGTCACGCCGGGGGGCCGGCGGTTCCAGGCCCACCAGTTGTCCCAGCCGGCACCGCCGTCGAGCGTTCCTTTGCCGGTGATGGCGATGTTCTCCTGGCCATAGGCATAGATGAAGGGAGAGAAGTTCATCAGCTCGACGCCTTCGAAGCGGGTGAAGACGATCGGATAACGGGCGGGCTCATACAGCCAGCGAAGGGTTGCGCCCTCGGAGACGTGCAGGTTGACATTGCTCTTGAGGGTGATGGCCACCGTCAACCATTCCCCGGCCGGCACGACCACGCGGCCGCCACCCGCCTTGTTGCAGGCATCGATCGCCGCGGCAATGGCGGCGGAAGCATCGGTGCCAACCTTGGCGCCGAAATCGGTGATCGGGAAGTCGCGATCCGGAAAGGTCGGAGCCTTGATGCGGGCGAGCACGGATTCGTAGTCGGCCCAACCCGTCACGCGCAGCGGCACCTCGCGGCCGGAGCTGGCGAGGAGCTTCTCCACCTCGAGACCCGCCAGAATGAACGGTCCCGTGCCCTTGGCGTCGTTGTCGACGATGGGTTCGCTGACGTAATACTTGACCGAGCCGTCCCGCGGGGTGCGGCCGTCCGACATGGTGTAGCCGAGGCCGGCCCCCTGACAGATGCGCGTGAGCCGGATGGTGCCATCGGGGTTGGTCTTCACAAAGGTCTTCAACAAACCCTCGTAACCCTTGAGGATCGCCGGGAGATATTTCTCGCGGGGCAGGTAGCCCTTGTTCACGCCCTTCGCGAGCGTGTACACGAACATGGCGGAACCGGAGGCCTCCAGGTAGTTGTCCTGCTGGTCGCCCAAGGCGGTGAGCTGCCACC
>JBDKHE010000381.1:0-2702 GCA_039797805.1 Verrucomicrobiota bacterium | reverse complement strand
GGACGGTCGAAGAGGATGATGTCGTCACCCTGCCGGAGGGTGTTGATGGCCTGCGGCGTGCCCATCATGAGCAGGATGTCGCCCATTTGCAGGGGGAGGTCCTCGATCTTTTCGCGAACGCTTTTGCCGGCACGGTGGACCGCGAGCACGATCACGCGGAAGCGTTGGCGGAAATTGATGTCGCTGATGCTCTGGCCGATCAGTTCGGAATTGGGGGCGACGGCGCCCTCAAAAATGACGCCCTCGTGGGCGGCGATCTGTTCCAGGCCGGCCTCGGCGGTGAAATCGAAGCCGGGCATGGCGCGGGCCCGGGCGATGCCGGAAGGCCGGCAGGCCAGGACAAGCCGGTCGCCTTCCTGCATGGGGGTCGAATCGTTGTCCAGGGTGATGGCGATGCCATCGCGCACCACCTCGATCACCCGAAAGCCCCGGGCGGTGACCAGACCGGCGGATTTCAGGGTCTTGCCCTTCAGCGGGGAACCCGGCGGGACGAACGCCTCGGTAAGGTACTCGCGACGCTCTTCATCCGTGAGGATGGACGTCAGCGTCTCGCGGGCCGGCAGCAGGCGCTTGCCGAGCAGCGCGAGATAGAGGGCGCCGATGATGGCGGTCGGGATGCCCAGCCACGCGAGCTCGAACATCTTCATGCCCGGCTCGCCGCGGGAGACGAGGATACCGTTGACGACCAGATTGGTGCTCGTGCCGATCAGTGTGCAGGTGCCGCCCATGACCGCCGCGTAGGAGAGGGGGATGAGGAATTTGGACGCCGGCAGTTTCATGCTCCGGGCGAGGCCCAGCACGACCGGCACGAACACGACCACGACGGGGGTGTTGTTGATCCACGCCGAGACGAACGCCACCAACGCCACCAGCATGAACATCACAATCTGGTAGGGCAGAAAGGAAACCCGGGTGAACCAGCCGGTCAGGTAATCGATGGCCCCGCATTTCACCAAGGCGGCGCTGAGCACAAACATCGCCGCCACCGTGATCGGCGCGGGGTTGGCAAAAACCGCCATGGCCCGGTCGCGGGGCAATACTCCGCACAGCAACAGAATCGAGAACACACTCAACGCGACGATATCCGGAGGGTACTTCTCCCAGATAAAGGCGATCAGCGCCAGCAGCAGGATGCCGAGCACTATGGCGATGTCCAAAGTCATGAAACACCTCTAGGGACCCCGGGCGCGCCCGCCAGCGGGAACTGCGTGACATGACACAGACGCGCCGGCCTCCGCCGGGCTTGTGCCGGTCATAATCCAGAAGAGGGGTTGCGCTGCCGGCCGGCCGACATAGGGTGTCTACAAATCCCACGAACCCTATGGCAAAGATATACAACGACATCACCGAGACCATCGGTAACACCCCCCTCGTCCGCCTCAACCGTACCGCTGCCGCGCACGGAGCCCAGGCGGAGATCCTGCTCAAGCTCGAGTTTTTCAACCCGCTTTCCAGCGTCAAGGACCGCATCGGTTTCGCGATGATCGATGACGCACTCAAGTCGGGCAAGATCACCAAGGATACCGTCCTGATCGAGCCGACCTCCGGCAACACCGGCATTGCGCTGGCCTTCGTCGCCGCGGCCAAGGGCCTGAAGCTTATTCTCACCATGCCCGAGACGATGAGCACCGAACGCCGCAAGCTGCTCAAGGTGCTGGGGGCCCGCCTGGTCCTCACGGAAGGGCCCAAGGGTATGAAGGGTGCCATCGCCAAGGCCGAGGAATTGCAGGCCAAGATCAAGGGATCCGTCATTCTCCAGCAGTTTGCCAATCCGGCCAATCCGGCCATCCACCGCAAGACGACCGCTGAGGAGATCTGGAAGGACACCGACGGCAAGGTCGACTTCGTGGTGTCCGGTATCGGCACCGGCGGCACCATCACCGGTGTCGGCGAGGTGCTCAAGAAGTACAAGCCGTCCGTCAAGATCGTGGCCGTCGAGCCCGACGCCTCCCCGGTGCTTTCGGGCGGCGCCCCCGGTCCGCACAAGCTGCAGGGCATCGGTGCCGGTTTCGTGCCCGCCGTGCTCAACACCAAGGTCTACGACGAGGTCATCCGCGCGAAGGAAGCCGACACGGGTCCGGTCTCCAAGCAGGTCAACCAGCTCGACGGTATTCCGATCGGCGTGTCCTCCGGCGCTGCCGTCTGGGCCGCGCTGCAGCTGGCCAAGCGCCCGGAAAACAAAGGCAAGCAGATCGTCGCCATCATCCCGTCGTGCAGCGAGCGTTACCTGTCCACCTGGCTCTTTGCTGACGTGAATGTGGAAAGTGACTCGATCGACGACCTCGTGACGCCGGGCGCCTGAGCGAATTCCCGGCTGGCAACTTTCAGCGGGCGGACACCGGTCCGCCCGTTTTTTTTGCGTCAGCCTGATACCAGCGGTAGAAGCTGATCGCGAAGGCGAGCATCATCACCGTCATGCCGCCGAGTTTCATCATCGACCCGGCAAGCAGCTGGTCCCCCGCAGCCGTGAGGCTCGTGATTCGGGGGGCATATTCGTAGGTGGGATACAGGACATCCTGCGAGAACGTGATGTAGGCGAAAACTGGAGTCATACCGATGGTGACCGCCGGCAGGAAGAGCATCTGACCGGCATAGGAGAGGGGCGGGAAGTCCTTGGAAGGGCTGTAGAGCGGCCACCAGAAGAAGAGGGCGGCGCCGAACATCGTGAAGTGCTCGGCGATGTGCAGGGGGCGGTTCTGCAG
>JBDKHE010000380.1:0-3451 GCA_039797805.1 Verrucomicrobiota bacterium | reverse complement strand
CCAGTTTACCCAGCTGGGTGATGCTAGCCGGATTGGGGATGGCCTGCCATTCCGACTGGGAAACCACGGCATCGAAGTCGTTGCTGATCGCATACCGCTGGACAAGCGACGGCATGAACTGGTGCTCGATCAAATCAGGGCTCACCTCATCGGAGAAGATGATGTGGAAGTTGACCTTCTTGAGCGCGGATTCGCTGCCGCAGAACGTATCCAGGCGCAGCTCGATCACCGGCAGGAGCAACTCAATGTTGGGCAGGTTGCCCTTCTTTTTCTCCTCCAGCAGCCGCTTGTAGCCGGTGATAAAAAGGTAGTCGTTTACGCCGAGAACCTTGATGTCGGCCGGAAGGTTACGCAGGCCCTCAAGAAACTTGGTCCAAGGGTCCGGGCCCGGGTAGTAGTTTACAATCGAGTCCGGGGTGTGGACGTGTAGGTCCCACCGATGCCAGTTCGATCCTAAACTCCCAGTCATCGCTGGTGGATAACATGCGGAGGTGACGAGGCAACCCCAACAAATTGAACAGACTAAGTCGGGTCGGCCACCCGGTTTCTCGTTGGCACCCACCCGGCCCCCGCGCAGCGTCATCGAATGAGTGAACCCGGCGGTTCTTCGACCATCAACGGCGTGCTTTACCAGCTCTTGGGGAGCTTGGATCACGCCATGACCGGCCTGCGCTGTGCCGATGCGTCGGTGGCGAACCCTGACATCACCTTGGTCTTGGAGCCGACGGGCGGAGGCGGGGATATTCAGTTACAGGCTCCGGCCAAGCTGACGGTCGAGCAATGGAAGGCCAAAGGCGACCAAGGAACTTGGTCGCTGCAAAGCGTGATCGACGATGTGCTGCCCGATCTCTTCCTCGCGGTGTGCCCGGATCATTTCACGCGGGACGTGGAATTTATTTTCAAGACCGAGGGGCGGCGCGGCAAATGGAGCGAGGCCGAGTTGTTTTTTCAGGGCCTGCGAGCCGCGGTGCTGACGGGGGACGTGCGGGCCGGTTTGGACACGACCTTGCCTAAGGCCTATTTTCCAAAGCCAGCCCCGGCCTGCACCGCGCACGAGCTTTTCGAGAAAACTCTGAAGACGGTATCTGCGCGGGAAGCCGTCCGGGACGAGCCCGCGGACCTGCGGGCGAGGAAGCTGGCCTTTCTGCTCGGTCGGTTTCGTCTGGAGAGCACACCACCGCTTGCCGAAATCCAAGCCCAGGTTGAGGAAAGGCTGGGGGACTGGGTGGACTACAAGCAGGACGTGACGGGCAAACGGCGGGAGGCGTGCGGGCTCTTGCTGGATGTGCTGCGCAAGGGAGAAACCCGGATCAAAGGCGGAGACCTGCTGCGGGAAATAGGCCTGACCGGCCGCGAGTTCCGTTCGACGGCCGGTTGGAGCCACCTTTGCCAGAAAACCCAGACAAGAGTTACCGCCCAGATTGTCGCCGAGGGCTATGAGGCAAAATACGAGGCCCGCGAGCCGCTAGCTGCCATGGTTGCACCGGTAACCATCGTGGCGGGGGAGAGCGGTTCCGGCAAAACCTGGCGTTTGGCCGCCCTAGCCGGCAGTACATCCTCCGTGCCAGTAGTCTGGGTGCGCGCTACCGGCAATGCCACTGAGACGCTGAAAAGGATAGCCTGGGAACTCTGGTTTCATGGCCTGGGGCGGGAGACCACCGTTGCCCCTGATGTTGTAGCGAAGCGGCTAGCCGAGGTCCGCCCGAGGAATGAGGAGATTCTGTTGAGGGTTTTTGTGGATAATATCCAACATTGGGCCGAGCTGCGCGATTTGGGCGAGGGCACCTGGCAAGACTGGCGCATGCAGCTGGTCGGCAGCACTTCCATCGTCTTGGCGCAGCAATTGCACCGCCAGATGCCGGCCTGTGAACTGGTCATGGTCGGTGACTTCCAGCCCAAGGAGCTGCAGCGCTACCTGGATAGGCGGGGAGCGGACTGGTTGAAGGTTCCGGCCGATATCCGACGCACGCTGCACCGCCCCATTCTCGCGCGCCTCTACTGCGATCTGCTGAAAGACAGTGATTGGAAACCGACCAACGAATACGAACTTTATTCCGGCTACTGGCGTCGCCTTTTCGACCACGATGGTCAGGCGGAGCATGCCGGCGACGCAGGGGCACTCCGGCGACTCGTGTTGACAGGCTTTCAGGACGAGGCTCCCTACCCGTGGCCGGCGGAAGTGCTGCGTATGGCCGGCGTCACCGACGAAATCCGGAATCGGCTGGAGCGGATCGGTTGGCTGCGGCGAGTGGGCGACGATCAGGCCGAAGTCTGGCATGACCGGCTGCTAAACTGGGCCGTGGCCGAGGCGGTCGCGGAAAAGTGGCGTTCGGCTCCCGCTGGGGTGGAACCGCTCCTGGATTTGCTGGGCAAGCATGCTGGCGGTGACCATAGCTTCCGACCTGCCCGCCGCCTGGGTTATGCCGCGGCCGATGTGTTCTGGATCCGGTTGCATGAAACCCCCGCAGTGCCGCCAGCCAAGCTGCTGCCTTTGTTGCGTCGGTTGGAGGGAAAGCACCAGCATAGCCACGAAACCCGGCAACTTTACGCGGAAGTGCTGCCCACCTTGGGTCCGCTAATCGCCCCTTTGGTGCTGGCGCGTTTCGCCGACTCCGACGCCCTCGCGCCAAAGCCGCCAGCCAACGTTTTCGCGATTTCGCTCGCCGATGTGTTGCGTGCCGCCCCTGCTGAGGCGGAGCGGATTTGCGGGGACCTGCTGGCCCAAGAAGAGGTCGCTCCCCGGGATATGGGCATCCAGCTGTTGGCCTTGCTCCCCGCTGCCGGCTGCCTCGATCGTCTGGTTGCGGTGCATCGTGAGAACCTCCAGCGAATCCGCGTGCCGAAGGCGGGCGCCGAGGCGGTAAATGCCTATGAGGTGTCCTTTCGCGCCCTGGTTGCCTGTGCGCGCCTCGACCCAGCTTGGTTGGCGCGCGAATTAGGCAAAGAGTCGCTGACGGATGACACATTGGGTGATTTGGCCTCAATCTTGAGCCGGGTTCCCCTGGCCGCCGCAGCCCCAGTTTGGCAGAACGCCAAGGCGAAATTACTCAGCCGGCTTGGTTCGAGTCACCGGCGGGCGCTCTGTGGGTGCATTGCCCGTTTTGCGGATATTTCGGAATCCCCCCGACTGCAAGGTTGGGCCACGGATCCTGCATCCCAAGGAATCGACGATGGTTTCGCCTTTGCGGCCCTTTGCCGGCTGGCGCCGCAGGCAGCCGTCGGTTGCCTGCGGTCGCTGGGCCGTCGAAAGTTAATATTTTTCGAACGGTCAGCAATGCGGGAGCTTTGGCTGCAGGTGCCCGGCGAGACCGGCCGGGTTTTGACGGAATGGATGGCGGCGGAACCGCAAGAAGCCTGGCAACTGGCGGAATACTACTCGACCTGCCCGGAGCAGTTACAGGGCGAACCGTTGCGGCAGATGCTGGGATTGTTTACCCGCGAATTGGAGGGC
>JBDKHE010000379.1:0-2940 GCA_039797805.1 Verrucomicrobiota bacterium | reverse complement strand
CGTGAACACGACGGCCTGGACGGCGTGCCAGCCGATGAGAACATTCAGATGGTCGCCCCAGTAGGTCTTGCCCATGGCGAAGCCCAGCGGGCCGTAGGTGAACACGACCTCCGTGCCAAACTGGCGGCCTTCCATGAAGAATCTGCCGATGGCCATGCGCCAAGAGGAATCCAGTTCCATCGCCGGGAACAGAGGCAGGGTGAAGGCGACCGCCACCATGGCGGTAAAACCCAAGACGCGGAACAGCCAGTCCAGCGACGAAGTTTGGGAAGTTGAGGTGGCGGAAGAGTCCATGGGAAGCGATTACCCTTAAAATCGAGGGGCGGGGGCGTCTAGTGGTAAATTTGAGAATGGTTGACGCCGAACCGACACACCCCGGCGCTGCGCGCCACCCCTCTTCATCGAGGGGATCACGATATCAGCCGCAGAAGTCCCCTCTACCAAGAGGGGTGACCGACAGGGCGGGGTGGGTTGTGGAGGATTCAAGGGTGAACTATCCGGGCTAGTGGTCGTTTTCGAGCAACAGGTCGCGCCAGTAGGACCAGTCGCTGGCGGCGTTCTCAAACGGGCCGGTGCCGGTGACCAATTCCAGTTCCCCGCCGGCGTGGGGCGGCAGGGTCACCTGAAAGGCGTGGAGACCCCGGTCGGCGGGATCTTCCCGGGGGCGGAGCAAACGGCGGAGCAAGATCTGTTCGGCGCCCCCGGTCGGTCGCCAGCGGACGATGAATTCGACACCATCGGTCGGGCCAGGGTTCTCCGGGGCATAGGCCCCGGGCCGGATACCGAAGCTGCCGCGCAGGGCGCTGGTCGTGGCCGGTACCCGATAAACCAGCGAAGCCGGGGCATGGGCGAAATACTCGACATGTCCGTCCACCGACTCGCGGTTGGCGCCATGAGGAGCCGTGGCCCGGACCGGCGCGAGCGGCGAGCCGAGTGTGCCGAGCTGGAGCGTGGCGGTGACGGCGGCGGGCAGTTCCGTTTCGGCCGGGTCGTTTGCCGCCGGCTCATTTTCCGGACGCCGCTGATACAGGCGAAAACCTTGAGGAACGAATTGGTGGGACTCGACCAACCGGTAGCGTGCGCGGAGAAACGCGTGGAACGCGGGAAAATGTTCGGTCGGGTATTTCTGCCAGAAGCGATTGGGCCCGGCGCTGCAGTCCACGATGAAGAGCGGCGGCCGTTTGTGCAGGTCGGCGAGTAGTTGCGGCAGGGCGCCCGGTACGACGGCGTAGGCGGTGTCTCGCTCCGGAGCGGTGTTGGTCCATGGGATGAGGCCGGTCAGGAAAGAGGCGTAGAGAAAGCGGCTGGCCGGACGGCGGTCGGCGTAAAGATAGATGTCGGGATGATAGCCCCAGACGAAGAGCGCGTCGGCGGGTGTGCTGTGCGCCTTGATGTAGGCGGCGACCCGGCGGGACGGATCCTCGGGCAGAGTCCGCAGACGGGAACGGAAGGCGGATGAGAGAGCGTTCCACGCGACGACCGCGAGCAGCAGGCCGAGCACTGTGCGGACAAGGACATGGCGGGTGCCTTGTCCGATGTTCCGTCCAAGGTGGCCGACAACCAGACCCGCCCCGAGACAGAACGGAGCGAGAAACTGGATGGAGTAGTGATCGAAGGAGCGTCCGCTGGCCGCCGATCCGGCGAGGGCGGTCAGGGACCAGAGGCCCACGAACAGCAGCGGCGGGTTGCCCGTGCGCTCCGCGGGTGTCGGCTCGCGCTGGACGAGACGATGAAAGGTGTAGACGGCCGCCGCCACCCAGAGCAGCAGCAACCAGGGTTGCGTTGTCCCGATCAGGCGGAACGGCCCGAGCAACGCTGCCAAGCGGTCGGTGGCGGTGATCTCCGGGCCATAGTAGCTGAGGTTGTAGGTCCACGTGTAGAAGACCGCGTCCCGCAGCGCGCCGTGGGCGGCGAAATACAGCGCGGTGAGCAGCACCGGGGCGAGCCAGCCGGCGATGAAGGCGAGGATCTGCAGCAGGACCGTGCGCCGCGGCCGGCCCTCCCGCCAGCCGAGGTAAAGCAACACCGCCAGCGGGGCACCCGCGTCGAGCAGCGCGGGTTGCTTGGAGAGGAAGGCGCAGCCGGACAACAGACCGCAGCAGACGAGACGGTTCCGCCCGGGGGTGGACCCGCCCAGGAGAAAGCCCGCCGCCGCCGCGCTGGAGAAAAAGGCAACGAACCATTCCGTGTTGGCGGCGTTGGCATCGCCCTGAAACAGCGTGCTCGACGCGAGCAGGACGTAGAGGACGCCGGCGACCAGCCCGGTGCCGCCGTCCCGCAGCCGGCGGCCGGCGATGAAGAGCAGCCAGCCGGTGGCCGCGACCAACAAGGCGATGGCTGCACGTACCGCCCACAGGTTGTTGGCCCCGAAGATGGCGCTGATCCCGGCCACGGCATAGTAAGTGAGCGGCGTGCGCTGGTCGATCGCGTCCCGGTAAAGCACCCCGCCATCCAAGATCACGCGCGCCGCCGCGGCGTGGATGGATTCATCCACATTCCAGAGCGCAAAACCAAAAGTCGGCCAGCGGAGCCAGAGCGAGGTGGCGATCAGCAGGAGCGCCGCCCCCACGGCCGGCATCCGGGCACGGAAGCTTGGGGTGGATCCGGGCATCAGAGGCGGCCCGGGCGCGCGGTGACAGGTTGATCCGCAGCCCCGGTGTGACGCGGAATCAACGATGAAAAACGAGGCAGGAGACGCATGTTTGGCAGGGCGGCCCATTCTTGTGTCGCCCGGGCGGAGTGCAAGCGGAGGATTGGCCGGGGAACCGCCAGCAATGCAGACCACCCAGGTTGGAGAACCCGCCATCGCAAAATCTCACTTGCTGATCATTCCTCCTCATGGTTTTCCCGACAGGATGCAAAACGCAGTGAACGGCGGAACCAGGACTCGGTGGCCGTCTTCGTTGCTGCTGATGCTCGGGCTCGGGCTCCTGTTGGCTC
>JBDKHE010000378.1:0-6080 GCA_039797805.1 Verrucomicrobiota bacterium | reverse complement strand
CATTGCTCAATGCGTCCCCAATCCACCGTCGCGTAGACGACGCGGGGCGTGCCGATGCGGTGCTGACGGATCAGCTTCCAAGCGGTTTGCTGGGCCTCTCCCAACCAGGTGACCGGTGCGCAACTCAGCCGCAGTCCCTTGGCGTCAGCCAGGTCCACCAGCTGTTTGGCTTCCGCGTAAGTCGGCGCCAGGGGCTTTTCGGAATGCACGTGTTTGCCCGCGGCCAGGCTCTTGGTGACGACCTCGACGTGGGCCTGCTGGATCGTAAGATTGATCACGGCTTCCACCTGCGGGTCGGCCAGCACCTCCTCGAGGGAGCCGTAGGCACTGCCGCCGTTCTGGGCCACCCAGGATCTGGCGCGGGAAGGATCGATGTCACTGGCCCCCAGGATCTGGATCTCCGGACTGCGCCGCAGCGCTTCACCGTATTGCGCGGCGATGTTGCCACAGCCAACGACGGCCACCCGCAGTCGCGGCGCCACCTCGCGGACATGCATGTCGGTCCACCATTGCTCGATCCGTTCACGACTTTCGCGAATCTCCTCCCGGGGGTCGTACGTTTCGGGTTCATGCTCGATGCCAATCGAGCCGCGGAATCCCATGGAACGCAGCTGCCCGACGATTGCCCGGATGGGCACGATGCCATCGCCCAGCCGGCAGGTCTCGTGTCCGTTGTCGATAAAGTGCAGGCCGGTCCGGGAGACGCGCGGGGCCTTCACATCCTTCAGGTGCACGGCGAACAGCCGGGGAGCCAGCTCGCGCAGGGCCGCCAGGGCATCCCACTTGGCCGTTCCACACCAACCCGTGTCGAGGGCAAGTCCAACCAGGTCCTCATCGCCTGCGCCCAGGCGGGCCAGCATTTCGGCCGCGCTCTTCTCCGGGTGATTCTCAATGACATAGCCGACCCCATGCTCCCGCAGGATCGCGACGGCAGCGGCCCGATCCGTGCCGAAGAGTTCGCAGTTGCCCACAAAGTAAGGTATATCCAGGGCGACACACAGCCGGCAGGCGGCGTGCAGATCCGCCGCCCCGCCCATGACCCAGGCGGGGTAACTGCGGACAACCAGGCCATGCTTCGCCAGCAGTTCCTTGGCCGTCTCGACATGGTGGACCGTGGCCCAACGCCAGTGCAAATGGGCACACCAGAGGTCGATGGAGTCGAAGCCGAGCGCCTTGATTTCACCCAGCATGGCGTCGAACCGGGACGCGAAGGTATCCAAGGGCGCAAACCAGTCGTTGCTCGCCTTGTCACCCTGCCCCCACCCTTGGTCCATTCGATATTTCAGGGGTCGGGCCACAAGACAGGCGGTAACAAACGATGGGGTAGGAAACATGGCCGGGATCGTAGCGCCTAAAGTGGATTTGTCACGGCGAGGTTGACAGGGACTCGATCGCCAGCACTTCCAAGAATGGCTTAATGGAAGGACTCTGGACATCGCCGGCCCAAAAATCCAAAGACCAAACAACCTTCGACCCCGCGGCCTCGCGACCTGCTGTTGGTTCATTTTCGCACAGTCCTTGAGTCTCAGCCAGCCGAACGGACTGTCCGGATATTATTATACGGGCAGTTTCTGCGTATTGGGAGGTAGAAACTGGGACCGGTTTGGCATAAGCTATATGTCATCCCCGGCGCCCAGTTTTTACGAGGCGCTCGGTAGGTTTCACCCCGCAGCTACACCCCCCTACACCTATGAACCATCAGCACGCCTCCAAGCGTTCGCGGAGCCTTCAACTATTGGCCCCGCTTTATTGGTTGTCATTCATGACAGCCGCCGCCCTAGCTCCTGCCCAGACGGCCTCAGCTCCGGCTCAGGAAGCTTCCACCCAAGCCGTGCCGGTGGAGAACGTTAAGCCCGCCAGCCAGCCCGTTGCCAAGGAGCCGGTGCTTGAACTGTCTCCGTTCACGGTGGTGGCCGATTCAAACGGCTATTTCCAGTCAAACACGATGTCCGGCACCCGCATGAACTCGAAGATCGAGGACCTGGGTCAGTCGATCACCGTGATGACCAAGGAGCAGATGGTCGACTTCGCGATGCTCGATATCAACGACGTGTTCGACTACATGGCGAGCACCGAGGGCACCAATTCCTACTCGCTTTTCGAGACCGACCGCACAGGCGCCGTCGTCGACCAGGTAAGCCTCAGCCCCAACACCGCCAATCGCGTGCGCGGTATCGGCTCCGCCAACATCGCCTTCAACAACATCGGCATGACCGGCCGCGTGCCGGTTGATCCGCTCTGGATGGACTCACTCGAACTGAGCCGCGGTCCCAACGCCAATATCTTCGGCTTGGGCAACGCTTCCGGCACGGTGAATCAGGTTCCCGCCACCGCCAACCTTTCCCGTGATTTCACCAAGGTGGAAGTGCGCGGTGACAGCTATGGCGGATGGCGCGGCTCGGTCGACGTCAACCGCAAGCTGAATGACAAGCTGGCCGTGCGCGCCAGCTATGCCAACCAGCACACCGGCTTTGAACGCAAGCCATCAGGTGAGGACGCCCGCCGCCTCAGCTTTCAGATCAAGGCTCAGCCGTTCAAGAATACGACCGTCGCCCTTTCCTGGTTCAACTACAAGAACAAGGCCGTTCGTCCGAACTTCACGACCCCGCGTGACTACTACACCGGTTGGTTCGCGGCCGGAAAACCGGCTTGGAATCCGGTCACCCGCCTGGTCACCCTCGCCAACGGCCAGGTTTACGGTAACGGCAATGTTCTCGGCTCCACCACGCCCTATACCGCTACGCCGGCCTTCTTTGCCGGCACGGAAAGCCGTTCGCCGTTCCAGATCGGCGCCCCGGGCGAAACCCCCTACTGGACAGAATCTCGTTATACCTCAGGTACCCTCGCCAACACCGATCCGATCGGCGCCAGCTTCACTGGGGTCGGCTTCTTGACCACGGGCGCTTCAGAAACCTACACCGCGACGCAGCAGCCACTCTACAATTCCGTGGCCCGCCCGATCAGCGACCGGTCGATCTATGACTGGACCAGCATCAATCTCGCGGGCAACAGCAAGGCCTGGGACGACGTCGATACCTACCTGGCCCAGCTCGACCAGATCATTCTCAACACGCAGAAACAAACCCTGGCCTTCCAGGGCACCTTCTTGCGGGAAGATGCCAAGCGTCTGGAAAACCAGCCCATGGGTCCCGCCAGCGTGAACAGCAACGTCGGCCAGCTTCAGGTTGATGTGAACTCCCACTACCTCGATGGCACCCCGAACCCCTACTTCGGCCGTCCCTACCTGCGGAGCAATGAACCCTACCTGCGCGACAAGCCCTGGCTGTGGGACACCGCCCGCGCGCAGGCGGTCTACAAGCTCGATTTCTCGCAGGACAGCGGTTTGAGCAAGTGGCTCGGCACCCAGCAACTGCTGGGCTACTACGAGTACAAGGATAAGCAAAATCGCCAATATGCCTACCGCCATTCCGCGTTGGGCCTCGACAAGGCCTGGCAGCAAAAGTACGCCGCCCTGAACACGCCATTGGGTAATCGCACCAGCTCAAATGTTCAGACAATCTACCCGATCGCTCCCGGCAACTATGCCCGCCTGAACGAGCAATATTACGTCGGCAGCACGCCCGGCGGCGGCATTGAATACGCCCCGAGCTATTTCCCGGAGGGTGCTAGCGTTCCGTTTGTCTGGGGCGCCACCGCGACCACGATGAACAAGGATGTTTCCGCGGTTGGCTTTACCCCCAGCCCCGATGGCGGTGGCGGTGGCGCCAGCGTACATTCGGTCATCAAGACCATGGGCGGCGTGCTCCAGAGCACCTTCCTCACGGGTCGCTTGATCAGCACCTTCGGCCTCCGCGAGGACAAGGTGTATGACCAGAACGCTCCGTTCGCCACGCTCACCCCGGATCTTCGCGCCTACGACTTCACGGTGTCCAATCAATGGAACTCCGGCTGGCGTGCGGCCAAAGGCAAGACGAAGTCCGCTTCGATCGTAGCCCGTCCGTTCCGCGATCTCCGGTTCCTGCAGTCCGAGATCAACGGCGGCAGCGGCGTCCGCAAGTTCCTGGCCGAAGCGGTGAACAGCCTCAGCCTCACCTACAACAAGTCGGACAACTTCATTGCCCAGGGTCCGGCCTATGACCTGTTCCTCAGGCAGCTGCCCAACCAAACCGGCACCAGCAAGGATATCGGTTTCTGGCTGACGCTGTTGGATGGCAAGCTGTCCGTCCGCTACACGCACTTCGACACCAAGCAGCTCAACCTCCGCAATGGCGACATTTCCACGATGGCCCAGCGCATCCTGCGCTATGAAGGGTTCATCTCGAACGACGCTTGGAACCTGCGCACCCAGGCAACCAACTGGCTGAACAATCAGGGCACCGGCGGAACCGGGACCGCCACCAATGAACAGATCGCCGCGGCCATCAAGATGCCGATCGAGCAATACAACGGTCTGCAGACCATTGCCGCCAACGGCACCTATGCCGCCGTCATGGACGCGCAGTCCAAGGGCGACGAAATGGAAATCAACTATAACCCGACCCGGAACTGGACGGTCAGCGCATCGATCACGAAGACCCAGTCGATCAACACGGGGGCCGGTTCTGCCGTTGACGATTATATCGCAGCCCGCATGCCGATCTGGACCACCCTCGAGGATCCGCGCTTCACGCAGACCACGACGACCCTGCCCGGTGCGTATACGGCCAACACCCTCCCCACGGGAGCCACGGGCCATTTGCTGTGGTGGAACATCCTGGGCGCTCAATTCAACACCCTGGCGGGCTACAACTCGACCAATTCGGCCGCGACGAACTTCGCCGGCAATGTGGATGCCCCGATGTCTGTGTTCCGCGCCTTGATCGGTCGCCCTCAGCCCCAGGTCCGGAAATACTCGGCCAAGTTCAACACGAAGTACAACCTCTCCGGCATCTCGGATAACAAGATCCTCAAGGCCATGAGCGTGGGTGGCTCGGTCCGCTACTCCAGCAAGGGATCGATCGGATTCTACGGCTTGGGCTATGATCCGGCCAAGGACCTCACCCTCCCGGCCAACAAGATCCTGCAGCTCGACTCGACCCGTCCGATCTACTCGCCGTCCCAAACCTTCGTCGATATCTTCGTGAACTATAACACGAAGATGTTTGGCGACAAGGTGAAGGCCCGCTTCCAGCTCAACGTGAAGAACGTCGGCGAAAGCGGCGGCAGCTTGCAGGCCACCGGCGCGTTCTTCGACGGCCGGCCCTCGACCTACCGCATCATCGATCCGCGCCAGTTCATCCTGTCGGCCTCGTTCGATCTCTAAGCGAGTCTAGCAGACGCATTCACTCGTCGCCGCCGCCCGCAAGGGAGGCGGCGATTTTTTTGCAGCATCAGGAAGCGTCGGTCTTCGTTCCAAGAATCCTGCCAGCCGGACGAAGTCATCCTTAACCCCGCACGACGCGGCCAAACTCCACCGGGCGCGATGGCGATGAATGCTACTTGGAAATCCTTCTGAATTGCGCTGCAGGCGCAGCTCCTTCCTGTGTCGCCGTACTCGGCGCCAAGAACCGGTCGCCCTGCCCGCGCTGCGTCCGGAAGCATCAGCGAACTCAAGAACGGCAAGCGGAAGTCGAGACATTCCAACGAAAGAATCCACCGCGCAGGTGAGTCGACCGTTGTTCGACCATGGTCAATCTCCCCTCCGTGATCTCAGTGACCTCTGTGTTTGGGCTGAGGCGGCCGGGGTAGATTCACCTCCTATAAGAGCCGGAACCGTTTCTGACAGTTTTGTCAGGATGAGAAAGCGCGCCGCGGTTTCTGTCCCACTAGGTCCGCTTCGGGCATGCCAGCTGACTGCTTTTCGCCCGCCTACAACCGGCGCTGAATTGAATTTTTCAGAGGGAAAACCTCTGCGCACGACACCGTTCGCACCGCTGCGGCTGCAACTGGAGCCCTCGCGATTTCGCTTACCCGCAGGTCGGATGCCAAAAAGCTCATCTTACTATCCCGTGACAATGGCTCAGTGATCAGGTAGTCGGATTTTCCGCTGGGATGTTAGGTTCCGGGCCTAGTCAGAAAACCCCTTTGGGGAGCGCGTCCAAAGCCGCTTCCCAAAAATCGTCAACCCCGACCCACCAGAT
>JBDKHE010000377.1:0-2827 GCA_039797805.1 Verrucomicrobiota bacterium | reverse complement strand
GCACCGTGAGGTCGAGCACATCGGCAATGCTCTTGCCGTGATACCTGACCTCCAGGGTCTCGCGGTTGAAGCGCCGGCCGTCGCAACTGGGGCAAGGCGCATAGGCATCCGCCATGAACTGCATGTCGAGGCGGATCTGGCCGTCACCCTGGCAGCGTTCGCAGCGCCCGCCCCGAACATTGAAACTGAAACGGCTCGCCTTGTACCCCCGGACCTTGGCGAGCGGCAGCTTGGCAAACAGATCCCGCAAGAGATCGAGCAGCCCCACGAAGCTCGCCGGGTTGGAGCGCGGGCTGCGCCCGATCGGTTCCTGGTCGACCTGCACCGCCTTTTCGAAATGGTCGAGTCCCGTCAGCCCCCGATGGGCGCCCGGCAGAATCTTGGTGGCGCCATTGAGCTTGCGGGCCGCCGCGACCGCGAGGATGTCGTTCACCAGCGTGCTTTTGCCCGAACCGGAAACCCCGGTCACGCAGGTCAGGAGCCCAACCGGGAATTTCGCCTCCACGGATTTCAGGTTGTGCTCGGTCGCCCCTTTCACGTTGAGCCAGCGATTGTCCGGGGACTTGGTCTTGGCCTCCTTGAGCACAGCCAACCTGCCGCCAAGATAGGCTCCGGTCACCGAAACGCTCGCCGACAGTCGGCTGCACTCGGCCGGAGTGCCCTGAAACAGGATCTGCCCGCCTTCTGTGCCCGCCCCTGGTCCGAGTTCGATCAACTCATCGGCAATCCGCATCGTGTCGGCATCGTGCTCGACGACCAGCACCGTGTTGCCGCGGTCGCGCAGCTCCCGCAGCGTGGTGAGCAGGCGCTGGTTGTCGTGCGGATGCAGACCGACGCTCGGCTCGTCGAGCACGTAGATGACACCGACCAAACCCATGCCCAACTGCGTGGCCAGGCGCACGCGCTGCGCCTCACCTCCCGACAACGTCGCGTATTCCCGGTCCAGCGTCAGGTAGCCGAGTCCTGTTTCGTTCAGGAAGTGCAACCGTTGGGTGACGCCGTCCAGCACCTCGCGCACCGCGTCGGTTGCGGGCAGAAAGGCCGGCAACCGCTGCATGAAGGCCAGCGCATGCCGGATGTCCAAGGCCATGAACTGCGTGAATCCCGTGCCGGGGGCTTGGCCCAGGAGCACCGCCGCACTGCGCGCGTTGAGCCGCAAGCCATGGCAGGACGGACAGTCACCGCTGCCCATGAAGGTCGACAGCCGGGCGCGATAGCCGTCACTGCGGGACTCCCGCCGGCCTTGGTCGAGCAACGCGATGATACCAGGGAAAGGCTTGAGTTCGGCCTTTTGCGTGCGCCGCAGCCTGAAACTGAAAAGCCGCTCGCCCGCCCCGTGCATCAGCATGCGGCGCGTTTCCTCCGGGAGGTCCTGCCAGGGGGTCTCCGCGTCAAAGGGCAGCTGTTCGGCCAGCTGCTTGAGGATCGAGTTGTGACGGATGATGAGGTTGCGACCGCCGATGCGCCACGGCTTGATGGCCCCTTCCCGAACCGCTTTCTCGGGCTTGGGCACGATCAGGTCCTCATTAAAAGTCAGTTTGCGACCCAAGCCGCCGCACTCCGCGCAGGCGCCCTCCGTGTGGTTGAACGAAAAGTGCCGGGGCGTCAGCGGTTCAAAGACGTCGCCGCAATTCACGCAGCTCAGGCTCTGGCTCAGGTGGATTTCGCGCCAGGGATCATCCTTGCCCTTCTGCACCAGAATCAGCGCCCGGTTTTGTCCTTCGCGAAACGCCAATTCCAACGAATCAGCCAAGCGGCTGCGGTGCTCGGCGCCGATGACCAGGCGGTCGATCACCAGTTCAACGGTGATCTCATCGGTCCCGTTGGGCAACAGGCGCGGCTCGTCGAGCGACTTGATCTCGCCAGCGATCCGGACGCGCTGGAAGCCCCGCTGACGCAGCCGGGGCAGTTCGTCGCGCAGGACCGACGGCTTGGCGGCCATCCACGGGGCCAGCAACACGGCTCGCTCGGCGGGAGCGGTCAGGAAGAGCTGGTTGATACAGTCGTCGAGGGATCGTTTCTCCACGCGGCCGCCGTCCTTGGGACAGCGTTGCTCCCCGCACAGGGCCCACAACAGCCTGGCATAGTCGGCGACCTCGGTCACGGTCGCCACCGTGCTGCGCGGCGACCCGCCGCCCGTGCGCTGTTCGATGGCCAGCACGGGAGACAACCCATGGATGAAATCCACATCCGGTCGCTTGAGCTGTTCCAGCACCTGTCGCGCGGAGGCAGAAAGGCTCTCCATGTACTTCCGGTAGCCCTCGGCGTAGACGGTGTCGAACGCGAGTGAGGATTTCCCTGATCCGCTGGGGCCGGTCAGCACCACCAGTTTGCCGCGAGGAATGCGCAGTTCCAGGTTCCGGAGATTATGCTCCCGGGCCCCTTTGATGTGTATGTGCGAAGCGACGTCCACGGGCTGAAGGTTGCTGTTTCGCCGCATTCGTCAAAAGGCTAATCCGTAAAAGCACCCCTCCTTCTAAAGGCGCTTTAGCTCTTGAGTTTATGACAAGGCTCCGGCTTGTTAATGTTTATCAAGCGCGGCCACCCAACTGCGCTCCCCACCACCCCGCTTCGCCCTCCGGGTGAAGATAGTGCAGTCAGGATTCCTCTATCTCTATGCAACTGTACCCCACCTACCCAAAACGTCTGCGCGGGCTCCTCCTAGTGACAGCCCTTGTACCGATCGCGTTACCCAGCATACACGCCTTTGTCTTCGGCCAAGGCGACCTCAAGGGCAGCTTCGACACCACCGTCTCGGTGGGCAGCCTCTACCGGATCAACGACCCCGATCCGCAATTCTACGGACTCACGGCCGGCGGTCAGCAGC
>JBDKHE010000376.1:0-7284 GCA_039797805.1 Verrucomicrobiota bacterium | reverse complement strand
GAACTGGGTGGGGTGAAGGTTGGCTTCATCCGTCACTGTGAAAAACAGGCAATGACTCCGGCCCCAGCGCTCGATGAAGGCAGCCACGTTCAGGCGCAGGTGAAAGGCTGACCGGGCCTCGGCTCCTGTCGGGATGCCCCACCGGTAAAACGTGTCGGCATCGCGCTCATCCCATAAACGCTTTTTACCCCCGTCCGTATAGACGCCCGGTTGGTTGGGAACTGACCGGAGTTTGTATCGGGGTTTGTTGGAATTGTTACTATTCTGACAAGGAAGGCCGGCTGGGGCCGGGGCGGCCGCTTCGCGGCCGCACCCGGCGCCCAGTCCGTCCATACTGTGTTCCGCAAGTGTGCAGCCATTCTCCCCCACGCCCCTTCCCCCGCCCCCGATGGGGGCAGGGAACCCCCCACCAAAAAGATGCCCGAGAGCAGCGTTCATTGCGCCGCCTTCCCTTGCTTTGCGCCGATAATGGCCCGTATCGCAGCTTTTAACTCCGGCCGCAGGGAGGGCCACGCCGAGACGATTTGCAGGAGGTCCGCGATATTTTGTGCGTCCCATTGTGCTTTTACACCCCCCTTCCCTCTTAAATCGGTTGGTTCAAATCCAACCCCTGCACCCAATTTCAACGCCGCCCACTGCTCGGGCGGCGTTTCTTTTACCCCCGATTGTCGGGGTGCCGATTCACTTCCGGTTTCGAGCTCGTATTGTGGTTCGCTCTGTTGCGTCGCTGCCTCTGAGGAACTTAGGAGTCGTCTGGTTTCGCTCCGGCCCATGTTTCGTCATGGAATTGCCCCAATCGCCCGGCTTGCCATGCCGGCACAGAACCGCTTTCAAGGTGTCGGACTTTGGCCACGTCCTTTCCACTCCTTTTCGCGGCATCCCCGGGCACCCATGAAATCATTCCTTTTCCGTAATCTCTGCATCTTGCTCGCCGCTGTAGGCTTGGTTCCCGCGCTGGCCGCCCAGCCCGCCCCGGTTCCCCCACCCCGGCCCGTGGCGGACGCGGAAGCGACCGTGGGCCCCATCATGCTGCGGGATGAAAGCATCGACCAGGTACTCGTCCTGATGGAGCGCTGGACCGGCCGCACGATCCTCCGGCCCCAGGCGATGCCCGCGGCGGCCATCACGCTCACCTTGCGGGAAACGATCACCAAGGCCGAGGCCATCCAGGCGGTGGAAACCCTGCTCAACCTCAACGGCATCGCGCTTACCCCCCTGGGCACACGCTTCTACAAGGCCACCCCGCTCAGCCTCGCCAAGTCCGAGGCCCCCGAGTTCATCGAGGGCTCCACCCTCGACCTCACGCCCAGCGGTCGCACGGCCAGCAAGCTTTTCCAGCTCACCTTCCTGCGTATCGGCGAGTTCATGCCCCAGATCACGGGCCTGCTCAACCCGGCCGCCGGCAGTCCGCCGGTCGTGTTCGAAAAGGCCAATTCCGCCCTCATCACCGATTCCGTCAGCAACCTTCAGCGCATCGAGTCCCTGCTTGCCAAGCTCGACCAACCGATGCTCGCCGGTCTCTCGCCCAAGTTCTATCCCCTGCACTTCGCCAAGGCCAGCGAGGTCGTGAACAAGATCCGCACCCTCGTCAGCGGTCCGCTCCAGAGCCAGATCGGCACGGGAACTTCCTTCAACGCCGACGACCGCACCAACCAGGTCATGCTCGTCTCCGACCCGCGCCAGCAACCCTTCTTCGACGAGCTGATCGCCAAGCTCGACGTCAAGTCCGACCCCAACACCCGCAACGACCTGATCTTCATCAAGCATGCCCGCGCCAAGGACGTCGCCACGATCCTCACCCAGCTCGTCACCGGCCAGAACACCGCCGCCAAGTCCTCCGGCGCGGACGGCAGCCGCCCCCTGACCAGTGCCAACAATCCGGCCGCTCCACAGGGACCGGCCACCGCGGCTCCGGCCGCCGCACCCGCCGGCCTGGCTGGCCTGGGTCTGAATCTCGACTCCTCCAACCAGTTCAGCTCCCTGCTGACCATTCTCCCTGACGAACGCAGCAACTCGATCGTCGTCTCAGGCACGGTCGATGACGTCCGCCTGATCAACGAGCTGGTGAACAAGATCGACGTCCTCCTCGCCCAGGTCCGCATCGAGGTCGTGATCGCCGAGGTCACGCTCTCGGACAACGCCAGCTCGGGCATCAGCGCGCTGGGCCTCAAGCTGGTCGACGGCAAACTCGTGGGCTTCGGCGCCACGGCCGCCGGAGCGACCATCAGCGATGCAACCTTTTCCGCCGGCACGACCGATTTGTCCGCGACCATCGCTCTCTCCACCACTCCACGCAAGAGCAACGCCATCATCCTCTCGCAGCCCACGATCATCACCTCGCACAACAAGGCCGGCCACATCTTCGTCGGTGAGTCCCGCCCCACCATCAGCAGCTACCTGAATGACAACACGGGCACGTCCTCGGGACTCGGCGGCTACCGCAGCACCGTTGGCCAACAAAAAATCGGTATCGACCTGACGGTCACGCCCCTCATCGGCACCGACGGCTCCGTCGAACTCGAGATCAAGCAGACGGTCGACGACGTCCTCGGCGAGATCACCATCGACGGGAATCCGCAACCGCGCATCGGCAACCGCATGACCGAGTCCGTCGTCAGCGTGCACAGCGGCGAGATCATCGTGCTGGGCGGCCTGCAGCGCACCTCGAAAACCCGCAGCACCAGCCGTCTCGGCCCCATCCCCTTCCTCGGCGACCTGTTTGGCACCCGCACCCGCGAGAACACCCGCACCGACCTCGTCTTCTTTCTCCGCCCCACGGTGTTGACCAACACGGCCGAGGACAACGCGACCGCCCTGAAACAGGTGGATAACTTTCCCAAGGACCAACAGGAACAGGTCAAGGCGGCGCTGAAGCTGGAGCCCAAGTCCTAACTCCCATGCCCGCCGCCTTCGCCGCCGTGCTGCCCGCCACGTTGCATGCCAGACTCAAGGAGGAGCAGCTCCGCGTCTTGAACGAATCGACCCGGGACCGCCGCCTGGCCACTTTGGCTGCCGCCCTCGGACTCGACGAACCGGCCGCCCTGCGCGAGCTGCAGGCCGCCACCGGGCTGCCGTTGCTGCACGAGCTCAAGCCCGATCCGGAGGGCATACCGGTGCTGCCGGCGCGTCTGGCCCGCGACTTCCTGATCGTCCCGGTCCTCACCGCCACTGCTGACAAGAGCGTGCTCACCCTCGCCACCACCTGGCCGGCGGATGACATCATCACCGACTGGCTCGCGACTTTCACTTCGCGACCCTTGCACTGGGCGCTGGCCCCCGCCGACCGTATCAACCAGCTCATTGTCGAGTGCTACGGCGTCGGCGCTGGCAGCCTCGAAGGCGACGAGGAGATTCCCGAGCTCGCCCTGAACGTCGCCACCTCCGACTCCGAAGCCGACGAGGAAGCCGCCGTGGTGCGGTTTGTCACCGAGGTGATCTCACAGGCCATCGAGGATGGCGCCACGGACATTCACTTCGAACCCCAGGAAGGCCAGCTTCGCATCCGCTACCGCGTCGACGGCCTGCTCGTGCCGGTTTCGCTGCCGGAGAATCTCATCCGCTACCAGGACGCCATCATCTCACGCCTGAAGATCATGGCGCGCCTCAACATTTCCGAAAAGCGTCTGCCGCAGGACGGTCGCATCAACTTCAAGGCCGGCGGCAACACGCTCGACATCCGCGTCTCGACGATCCCGACCATCTACGCCGAAAGCGTGAGCCTGCGCCTGCTCAATCTCCGCCGCGAAGCCTACACGATGGACCGCCTCGGCATGAACCCGACCGAACAGGCCGCCATCCGTCGCGTGCTCGGGTTTCCGCACGGCATCATCTTGGTCACCGGACCGACCGGTTCGGGCAAGTCCACTTCGCTCAACGCCTTTCTGCGCGAGATCAATTCGACCGATCTGCGCATCGTCACGGTGGAAGATCCGATCGAGTACGAGGTGCCCGGCGCCAACCAGATCCAGGTGCGCCCCGAGATCGGCCTCACGTTTGCGAGCGCGCTGCGCCATATTTTGCGTCAGGATCCCGACGTGATCATGGTCGGCGAGGTACGCGACCGGGAGACCGCCGACATCGCCATCCGGGCCTCCCTGACCGGCCATCTGGTGTTCTCCACGCTGCACACCAACGACGCTCCCGGAGCCATCACGCGCCTGATCGACATGGGCATCGAGCCCTTCCTCATCACCTCGGCGGTCGAACTGGTCATCGCGCAGCGCCTGGTCCGGCGCCTGTGCGAACACTGCGCCCGTCCGGCGGCCGTCAACCCGGCCCAGATCCGCGATTCCCTCTCGATCCTCGGGCTCGACCACAGCGAGGCCAACGGCATCACCGAACTCGCGGCCCCCGTCGGCTGCGACCGCTGCCGGCAAACCGGTTTCCGCGGGCGCATCGGTCTCTTTGAAATCCTGGAGCCCGGCGCGGAACTGCACGATCTGGTCATCCGCCGCGAAGCCACGCGGACGCTCGCCAAGTGCGCCCGCGAGCATGGCATGAAGACCCTGCAGCAATCCGGCTGGCAAAAGGTTCGCTCGGGACTGACCACGATCGACGAAGTGCTGCGTGTCATCACCGTCACGGACAAATGAACGGGGCACACCTGCCAATCTGGTCGCTCCGCAAAGAAAACATCCCGCAGGATTCCTAGATGCCGACCTTCCGTTACACCGCCCGGGATCAAACCGGACAGCTCGTCGAGTCGACTTTGGAAGCCTCCAGCCGGCGCGACGCCCTGCGGCTGCTGGCCACGCGGCAGCTGCAACCGGTCAAGCTGACGGACGCGGCCAGTCCCCGCACCAGCCGATCCGAAACACCAGGAGGCACCGCCGACCTGTCGGGTCTTTCCAGACGAGAGCACCTGCCCTTTTTGGAAGCGCTGCATGAGCTGACCTTGGGCGGTTTGTCGGCCGGCGAGGCGGTCCGCCTGCTCAGTCTGCGACTAAAGGAGAAGAACCTTCGCCTGCTCAGCGGCGCCGTCTGGGACCGGCTCAGCGGCGGACTTACCCTCTCCCAATCTCTCGAGCAGATCCCCCAGACCTTCGACCGGCAGACTGTCTCCCTGATCCGGGCCGCCGAGGCCACCGGCAATCTCACCGAAGTCCTCCAACGCTTGATCGAGCATTTCACCCAACAGAAGGAAATGCGCCAGCGCCTCACCACGGCGCTGGTTTACCCGGTGTTTGTCTGCTTCCTGGCCTTCGGCGTCATTTTGTTTTTTGTCTTCTTTCTGCTGCCCCGCCTGCAAGGCCTGCTCGCATCCCTGGGCGGCAAGCTGCCCGTCTCCACCCAGATCGTGGTCGGCGGTGCGCAGTTCATGGTCCACTATGGCGTGATCATCGTGCCACTCTTCGTGGCGGCGTTGGTGGCCCTCTGGCGGTGGCGCCAGTCCGAGAAAGGCCGCACCATCACCGACGCGTGGATGGTCAAGGTCGTGTTGCTCCGTAGCTTTGTGCTGGAGACCACGCTGCTGAATTTCACGCAGATCCTGGCCGTCCTGCTGGAGAACGGCATCCCCACCGTGGAGGCGCTGCGTCTGACCGAACGCACGGTGGTCAACCGCACGCTGCAGGCGGAACTGCACCACGCGACCGACCGGGTGCTGGAGGGTGCCAGCCTGTCGGCCGCGCTGGGCCAGACCGGATTCTTCCCGGACCTGCTGCTCGACCGCCTCGCGGTCGGTGAGAGCACCGGCAAACTCGCCCCCTGCCTCCGTGACATTTCGCGCAATTACGCGACCCGCCACACCCGCCGGCTGCAGGCCCTGACCAGCATCATTTCCACCGCAGTCCTGCTCTTCGCCTTTTCCTTTGTGGGCCTGATCGCCTACGCCATCGTTTCGGCGGTGCTGGAGGTCAGCGCCAGTTTCAAATTCTGATGTGACGGCCTGACCGGCGCAGCACCGTCAGCAACGCCACCGCGCCGACGAACCAAAGGCTCGGAGCACCGCCACCACCGCCGCCACCTCCAGAACTGGGCGCGGGTGTCGGCACCGGCGTGGGAGTTGGCGTGGGCGTCGGAGTCGGGGTCGGGGTCGGGGTCGGCGTAGGCACCGGCAGCGGCGTGCCCGTGCCACCGAGCGAGATCACGGTCGCAGAGTAGGGCTCAAAGGCGGCGCTGAAGCTCGCGCCGGCCACCGTCATGCCGGTGGCGGTGATATCCACCAAGCCACTGCCACCCGGCTTGGCCGCGTTGTCCTGCGTCATGCCATATGCGTAGACATTGGCCGTGGCGGGCGGAACGAAACCTGCGAGGGTGATGTTACCGGTCAGCGTGGTGGTCGGATCCTTGTTGATCACCAGCAAGGTGAGCGCGCCGTCCGTCCGCTTCGCCGAAAAAACCGTAAGCTGGTTGTTGGAACTGGTTGCCTTAACGACGGCATCGCCGCCACGGGCAAACTTCGAAAGCAGTTTCATCACATAGTAAGTGGGGTAGCCCTCGAAATTGCTGGCATTGCCCCCCGCAGTGGCCGAGGAGATCATGCCGTAGTCACCATAGTTGCGCCAGCCGTAGAGCGATGCGCTCAGGTTGCCGATGATCTGCCCGGCGGAATTCTTCGGGGTGCCGTTGCGAATGTCCCACCACAGCAGGGCGTTTGCCTCGGTCTGCAGCAGGTTGCCAATGCTGTCGGCCATGAACAGGCCGTTGACCACGCTGGTAGACTGCTTGCCCGGATCGGAATAGACCGAATTGTTTTCGGTCACCACGATCTCAACCCCCGCGCCGGCGGCGCCAAGGTAATCGGTCAGCTGCTGACGCAGGTCGGCGATGTCGTTCGGCCAGGTCTTGGCCGATTGCAGCAGGAATGCATCGGTTTCCTGCCCGGGCGCCTGGTCGTAGCGGTGATAGATGATGAAGTCCGGCGTCACGCCGTTCTGTTTCAACGTGGTCAACATCACCGGTGTCCAACCGTTGCGCACGGCACCAGTGCGCGGGTTGGTGGCCGGATGCGACGTGTTGTTGGTGTTGGTTGTTTCGCCCGTGACCACGACGACGCCGATCTTGATCGACGGATCGACCGCCTTCATTTTCGCGATGTAGTCCTTCGCCCGGACGGCGTAGGTGTACGGATCGTGCGGGACGGACTGCTCATCCGTCTCCCAGGTGCCATAGCACTCGTTGCCGATCTCCCAGTACTTGACGCCAACCGCGGCCTCGCGGCTGATCCGCAGAAAATTCATGCCATCGTTCGTACCCAAGGGGGCCGCGCCGCGCAGATTGGCCCAGACCGCGGCCGACTTCCAGTCATAGCCCTTCGCGTCGGTGCCGATCACCGTGTTGATG
>JBDKHE010000375.1:0-4367 GCA_039797805.1 Verrucomicrobiota bacterium | reverse complement strand
GGTTCTGAGCGAGAGGTTGAGTTTCATGGTAACCAGCGGGTCGTTCCGCCCGGGCCGCATCCGGTTGGAAACGACACCGTGGCAGAGATCCAAAGGTAGTACCTTTCTTATCGGCAGAACCCGCCCGGAATTGAGCCCAACCTCGAATCACCCACGACCGGTCCCTTCAGGCTCGATTCCGGATATCGTTCAAAACGTTGGCTGAGAGCAGGTCGCGCCTCTGCCCCGCCCGCTGCTGGTCGGGTTCATTCTGCAGGACGAAGTGGGACCAGGACGCACCGAGAGGCGGACTGAGTCCGTGTCCGTTTCAGCTATTGGCCGCTCGCAGACTCCATTTTCTGGCCTGGAACCATACGGCCAACAACCTTTCCTGGACGGCCCGCTCAGCACCCGGAGCGCCGTGGCCAACGTCTTCTGCCGCATCCAGACTGACTGGATTCACAGACCAACTCGCGATCCGCTCTGGGCAGGACAAAAGGAAATGGATCCGATCCGTTTGCACGAATCCCCACCATCGCCCCGGGGGCACGCTCCGGGCTCAGCGCGACACGTGAATCGTGGCGAACTTCGCGGGCGGAGTCGTCCACTTGCCCCAGGAGTCGCCCCACTGGATCGGCGCGCCGGTGAAATCCACGTCGCCCGCCTTGCCACCGCGGAAGGCGATGCGCACCCGGACGAGCGACTCGGTGCCAGCCGCGCCCGCTTTGAAATCGATGGCCCGGTTGGCCACGCGGCCGACTTTCTCGGCGTAGCTGGTCTGCCAGGTCTTGCCGTTGTCCGAGGAATACTCCGCATGCAGGAAGCCGATCTGCTCGGCATCGGTGGCGTCCGTGCCCACGGCGATGGACACATGGATGTCAGCGCCGGGCTTCACCGTTTGCGGCGCCGTGATCACGACGGTGCGATTGACCGCGAAGGCGGGAATGGCGGTGAGCAACGCAGACAGGACCAGGGCACGAACGAGGGAAAAGGTTTTCATGGAGTGAGCTCCACTAGACCCCAGCCCGACCAACTTGTTCAACCCCCAAATCAGGCCGGAGCGGAACGGCCACCCGGTTTTTGGCGCTGTCGTGCGAAGCGGGCAGGAAAGGCCTGCCCGCATGGGCCGGCCGCGCTGGGCCTAGGGCTCGCGCCGTTCCAATTGCATGGCCCGGGAAAACTCCTCGCCGACGGTAACCAGCAGCTTTTTCTTCGGTCCCGAGAAGTCGAACTTGCACTGTACGTCGGTGGTCAGCGCATAGAAGTGGGTGGGCGAAGCTGCGTGCATCACCACCTCGGCGTTGCCGACCGTCAGGCCGAGCAGGCCGTCGGGCAGGCGGCGGACCTTCGCCTTGTTCCACTGCCCCGGAGGGCCGTATTCGCCGACATAGGTATCGAGCAGGGCGTCGGGCAGCATGAACTCCGGGTGACGGTGTTCGCCCAGCTCGCGGACCCAGATGTTGCGAAAGCGCACAGGATTGCCGTGGTCTTGGAAGGCGATCGGCAGGCGCTCCGGGTGCGCCTCGTACGGCGGGCGGCCGATCCAGGGATCGGGCCCGGTGAACTCGACGTTGTTCTGCACGAGCACGCCGTTGTGCAACACCGTGACATAGGCCTTGGAGACCAGTTTGCCCTCGGCGTCAAAGCGCGGGGCGGTCCAGATAAGATCATAGGTCTGCCACTGCCCCGGAGGACGACTGGCGTTCACCAGTGGCGGGTATTGTCCGTAGATCGAGGCCGCGGAACCGTCGGCATAGGTCTTGTTCTCGTACGAATCCAGCACCTGGATCTCATACCGGTTGAAACCGAAAAACACCCCGCTGTTGCCCCGGCCCTGGCTGTCCCCCTGCACGTGCGCCGGCGCGGCCCACTCAACATGGAGCTGACAGTCGCCGAACGACTGGAGCGTGCGGATATAACCGCTCCCGGGGACGCATTCCAAGGCCCCGTCCTTCACCACCCATTTGGTGGGGCTGCCGTTCATGGCGACCCAGGGCGTGAGGTCCTTACCGTCAAAGAGCACGATCGCATCGGAAGGCGGCACGCCGGGCTGATCCTGGGTGCTGGCGGTGCCGGGATTAACGACGGTCGGCTGCGGGCGCTCACGATCGTGGCCGAGCCAGCGGGGATCCGGGGCCGCGCACAAGGCGGTAACGAACAAGGCGGACATTCCTAGAAAGACGATAGGGGAGTTTTTCATGGGGAGACGGGCAATTTGCCTTGGCCGGGCCGGGCTGTCGAACGGAAAGGTTCGGCCAAGATTGGATCAACGTCCGCTCCCACGCCGCGGTTTTGCGCGTCACCGGCCGCCGCTCCGGACTCCGCACCGTGGGCGGACCGTCCGCTGGGCCAGCCCGTTGGTTTTCATGACTGGTTAACCGGTTCCCGGCCCTTTACCCCAATAATCTTCTGGCCACACCCGAGCGAAGACAGGAAAATCCGTTTCATGAATCTCGCTGACGCCCGCTCTGCCGTCATCCTCGCCACCGGCCGCATGAACGCTCTTTACCAGAAGCCACTCTTCGACGAGTGGGTGCTGGTGAAACTTGCCCGGCAGGAAGGCGCCATTCTGGCTTACCACGGGCCGCGCGCCGAAAGCTATCAGCGCCGGTTCAAGACCGACATCGCGCCGCTGCAGGTGGAACTGGAAGGCAAGAAACTGGCCGTCGGCGACTTTGAATTCGCCCCGAATGCACCGGGCGCCCACTTCGATGCCTGTGTTCGTCTGGGCCCGGCCGCCTACCTTTTCTGCAATCACACGACCAAAACGATGACCCAGCTCAGGCAGGACCCCCTCTGGCTCGAAGCGCAGAAACCCTTTGTCGATCTGGCCCAGGAATTCCGCGACGATCCGCTGGAGTGAACGAAAGCCCGTCGGGACGGCGCCCGGCCTGGACAGGCATCAGGCACCTCGCACTCGTGGTGGGCAGGCCCGAAACCCTTTTGATCGAAGGAATGCCAGGGCAGCTCACCCCGCCAGCCCGGCCCAGACAAACCAGCCGTAGGCCAGACACAGGACACCGCCGGCCCAGCGGGGCAGACCACCGGTGGTGAGCAGAAACACCGCATGGGCCACGGTGGTGCCGAGCAACAACAGCAGCGCTTCGGTGCCAAAGCCGGACATGGGCAGCGGTTTCACCACGGCAAACAGGCCGAGGCACAGCGGTATGCAGATATGTCCGTCGCCGACCTGCGAGCTGTAGACCACATCGGCACGCCGACGCCATCCCCAGTAAAGCGCGAGCACGGCGTTGGGCAGGACCATGAGCCAGCCCGTGAGCCACCCCAGGTTGTCGCGGCTGATGAAGCCGCTCTTCTGCGACAGCAGCCATTCAACGAGCCAATCGAGCGTCTCGTAGATCAGGTACGCACAGGCGAGCACCACGAGGGCATCGAGGTAAAACTTGATGCCGAAGGACACGCGTTGACGGACGTTGTGCTTGAGGACGTCGAACACCTGCACGCACTGCCAGAAGATGAACAGGCCGATCAGCACGAAGCCGTCGGTGCGGTCCAGCTTGCCGTCGCGGCCGAGCAGCCACACCGCGCCCGTGAAGAACAGCACCGCCGCGAGCGTCAGCATCAGCGACAACCGGTTGATCTGCTGCTCGGTGCTGCCGCCCTTGGAGGGACGCGCGGGCTTCTTGCCCTTGGCGCCCTTGGAAGAACCCCGGCCGGGCAGCACCACCAGGCCCCAGCAGAGAGCAGGGAAGCCCAGCAACAGGGTCAGGTTGGTGACATTGTTCACCAGACTGTTCGTGAGCACCTCGGCCTCGACTCCCTTCTGGTTGATCATGAGTCCGACAAAAATCAGATTGCCCAGTCCGGAACAGTAAGGGAGCAGCAGCGTGCCGAGCGCCGTGCCCTCCAGCCCGGAGTCGAGCATCGATTCCAGGCGCCAGAGCATGATCAACGACACCGCCAGAAAGACGACCAGGTAGGCGGGTGCGTCGTTCAGGGCAACGAGGTTGAGCAGATCGGACAACAGGTGCACGGCGGGCAGTCAGGCGGGAGGACGGCAGGCTGTAAATAGCGACGTGGCACCGCTGGCCTCAATAAGGCAGACGAGGCTCCCGGTTTCCACCTCTCCAGGCTCGCATCCCTACCGACACACCCCGTCGCTCCGCGACACCCCTCTTCCCAGAGGGGACCCAATCAACAAGTTCGGAAATCCCCTCTAGGAAGAGGGGTGCCCGCCAGGGCGGGGTGTGTGGAGGAGCATCGCAAGCAGGCCGAGGCCAAGGTCACTTGTTAACGTAAGTCTCAATAGGATGGCTAAGCCGGACGCGGATTGCCGGGTTCCTTCCCGCAGCCCAGAGACTTTGCACAGGAGACAACAGAGCGAACGGAGAACCATCTGTTCAGGCAAACGTCAGCCTCTCGGATCC
>JBDKHE010000374.1:0-7391 GCA_039797805.1 Verrucomicrobiota bacterium | reverse complement strand
GCCGGCAAGCGGGCCAAGTGCTTGCGCAGGACGTGGAGGACCGCCAGCGTTCCCATCGCCACCCACTGGATCGCCAACGATGCCAAGCCGAAGTGCACCAGGCGATCCGGGGAGTGCGCAGGCGACAACGCAAGGACGACGGCGAAGGCTTCGCCCACCAGTATGGTTGCAATGATCGCCTGGGGGCGGAACAGGACGCCAAGGGGCGTGGCGGCGGTCGTGCTCACGTCTGCTGAACCCCACGTTGAACCACTCGGCTGAAGGGGACTGGGCCGCTCACCCTGCGTCTTTGGCCGCCCATCGGGTATGGATGGCTTTAACGCGGACTTTCCCATAGCCTGCGCCCACTGGAAAGTGGGGGCAGTATGCGGAATCGGCAGCGATACGTGCGGGATTGGGCGCGGGTACGTGGGTTCACCGTGATCGAGCTCATGGTCACCGTGGCGGTCATTGGCGTGCTGGCGGTCGTCGCGGTTCCTGCCATGAGCGGCTTGGTCAACGCCTACCGCCTGAATGGCGCTGCTGGCGAGTTGCAGACGGCCATTCAGTTGGCGAAATCGGAATCAGTGCGGCGCAATGTCCCGGTGACGGTCTGCGCTTCGGCGGATGGCACCACCTGCTCAGGTGCAACCGCCTGGTCGCGCTGGATCGTTCGCGGACGTGACCCGGGGACGGTCAATACGATCGACATCATGCGGGACGAGACGCCCGCAAGCGGCATCGTGGTCTCGGGACCGGCGGCCGGCATCGTGTTTCGTTCGTCGGGGCGGATCGACGCTCAAGCTGCAGTGGTCGCTTGCAAGGCGGTGACCAATCCGGCGCAAAACCAGCGCGCGGTGACGGTGCTGATCAGTGGCGTGTCAAACATTACGAAGTCCAATGGTGGTGGTGCATGTCCCTAGTACGTGGCGCATCCATTTTGCGTGAACCCGCGATGCCCTCCCGGCGCCTGCCCAGCGCGTCGCGGTCACGCGTCTCAGGGCTGAGCTTGATCGAGGTGTTGGTGTCGGTCCTCATCCTGGGCATCGGGCTGCTTGGTATCGCGGCGATGCAGTCAATGGCGCTTCGCGGCGGGCAGAGCTCGCTCGAGAGCAGCCAGGTGGTGATCTCGACCAATTCGATCATCGAGGCGATGCGTGCCAACCGGGCGAACGCCGCGAACTACAACACCGGTGGCAAGCGCTGTGCGGTAACGGGCGGAGCCACCTTGGCGGGAAACGACGTGGACAACTGGATCACATCGCTGCAGACCAGCATGCCCGGCAACACGACGTGCGGAACGATCGCCGGATGCCCGAATGCCTGCGTGATCACCGTGGAATGGGATGATTCCCGGGCGCTTGGCGGCGCTGCGCGCACGATGGTGACGGAGGCTCGGATATGAAGCGTGAGCCTGCGAACCGCGCTGTCGCCCGAAGGAGCCTGGGATTCGGCCTCATCGAGTTGATGATCGCGATGGTGCTTGGCCTGATCGTGCTTGGCGCCGCGATTGCGGTGTTCCAGTCCAACCAGCGAAGTTACAGTGCGAATGAAGGCCAGAACCGCGTGCAGGAAAACGCGCGCGCGGCGTACGAGATGGTGGCGCGAGATCTCCGCGCAACCGGGGGGTCCGCGTGCTCCAGCGAGTCGCTGGTCATGGGAGCTGACGCAGAGAGTGTCTCATTCCGGGCACCCTTGGCAGGTTCGGCGACCGAGGTGACCACGACGTCGGCCGACGACCTGTCCTACCGGATCGTCGCCGGCAGTGCGTCCGCCAATTCAGTCACGCTGGTCGAGGCAACGCCCGCGGCATCCGATGTGTTCAGGGCCAACGACATCGTGATGGTTTGCAATGCCGCGATGACCGGGTTCGCGACCGTGAGCAGCGTGTCGGGTCAGACGATCACGTTCAGCGGCGCATTGCCATTCGATCCCAAGGACACCGACAACGCCGATCCGGGCAGCATTTCGATCGCGCGACTGCGTAGCAATCGGTGGTTCACGCAGGCGAACGGCCGGGATACCGGGACGTCGCTGTACATGTCCCGCTCGGGGGGCGCGGCGGAGGAAGTGGCAGATGGCGTGCAGAGCCTCGGCATTACCTACCACCAGGCGTCGGGCGGCAATCCGAACGTGTACGTCGCGGCTCCAACCAGCATGCAACGCGTCGATGCGGTGCGGATGTCGATGCCGATCAGGGCAGTCATGCCGACCCAGAACCCGGGAGAGTCCCGGAACGTCGACCGCACGATCGCAACGTCTGTGGCCATCAGGAGTAGAGCACAATGAATGCCAGGCTCGTGTCCCGGCGCCGCGCGCCAGCCCGGCAGCAAGGCGTCTCGCTGTTGGTCGTGCTCATCCTGATGGTCGTGATGTCCGTGCTGGGCATCGCGGTGCTTCGCAGTTCGGCAATGCAGGAGCGCATGTCCGCGAACATGTACGACCGCAGCCTTGCCACGCAGGCCGCAGAGGCTGCGCTGGTTGAGGCGCGCGCTTGGCTTGGCAGTGGTTCCGGTGTCGACTGGAGCACGCAGCAGCCGGCAGACGTTGCCGGCGCGTGCGCGAACTTCAGCGTCTGCCCCACCTATACGTCCCAGGCCGCAGCCGTCTGGCGAGCTGGCCCGACTTTGATGGCAACCAACCCAGGCCTGCGTACCACCACCCAGTTCTGGATCGAGTACCTCGGCCAGAACCAGAGCCACATGTCTTCGGGTGGCGTGGTGCCGTCGTCGGCGACCACCAGCCTGGGTCCGATGTATCGGATTACCGCGCGTAGCCAGGGCCAGGGGCGTGCCTCCGTGACCCTGCAAACCGACGTCATCTACCGCTTTCCAACGCTGTGACATCCTCCAAGGCTCCTGCCATGAACAAGCGTCGTTCCATCCCACTCAACGCCAAGTCCGCGTGGGCCCTGCCCGCCGCATTCATGGCCACCCTGCTGGGCATGCCGGTCCATGCCGGCATCACGATTCCCGATGAACCGCTGACCACAGCGAATCGGGTCGCCCCGAATATCCTGTTCATCCTGGACGATTCGGGGTCGATGGACGACCTGAACATGCCCGACAGCGTGCCGACGACGAGTTATGTCGACGTCTCGATGACGGCGTACCCGCGGAATACGCTGTCGTACAACCCCAGCGTGGCTTACCAGACCTGGACCTTGGCCGACGGCAACCGCCGGACTGGTGGCACCAGCTATACGAGCGCCTACAGCGATCTGAATTTGGCGAGCGGCTCCGTGAATCTGTGCAGCAGCACGCAGACCTTCCATTCGCCGAAGAATCCGACTAGCGCGGTTCCCGGCTACTTCGGCGATGGCCGGAATTACTATCGTTTCCAGATTCCAGCCGGCTGCACGCAAGTCGTGCGCTCGGAGTATGGCGCCGTGGTCGCGACGTCGTGGACGCCGGTGGCCATCACGCCGGCAACCGGATCGGTGAACAACTCGAGCGCAACGCATACGCTCGCTTCGATCGTTGCCGGCCGCGAACTCCAAGTGACGATCACCTCGACCAACAGCCGCCAGGCGGACTGGTCGGTGCGGGATCCAGGCAACAACTCCGTGTGTTCCGGTAGCGTGGATGATGGTGAGGTGGACACCTGCAACATCGCCCCGACGGTTGCGGGCGTCTACACGGTCCGCATGTCCCGGGGTACTACGGGTTCGTCGACCTATTCATTGTCGGCGCGCTCCCGCTCCAACAATCGCTGCCCGACCGGTGGGACGGGTAGCAATGACTGGATCAACTGTACGCCGGCGACACCGACCGGGCGCAGCGTGGCAGATGAGAAGACCAACTACGCCACCTGGTATTCCTACCACCGCACCCGCATCAAGGCCGCCAAGGCCGGCGCAAGCGATGCATTCAAGCCGCTCGGCAACCGCGTGCGCGTGGGCTACCGGTCGATCTGGGATCGCAGTAACTTCGACATCCCGGTGGGAGACGGCAATGATGGCCGTTTCGTCGACAATATCGATGACCCCGGCACCCCGGTCAACGAGGCCACCACCTCGCGCAGTACCTGGTACAACCGCTTGCACGCCGCAGTCGGCAGCGGTCGTACGCCGCTGAAGCCTGCCTTGAATTCGGCCGGACAGTACTTCCAGAACACGGCGTCGACCGGCCCGTATGGCCCGCAGGCCACGGCCAGCCAGTACAGTTGCCGTCAGAATTTCACGATCCTGACCACGGACGGCTACTGGAACGACGGAACGGTGAGCGTCGGCAATGCGGACAACACCAGCGGCCCGAACCATACCGATACGGCAGGCAACTCGTTTGGCTACACAGCGGCGGCGCCACACCGCGACGGGTTCTCCAATACGCTGGCCGACGTCGCGATGTATTACTGGAAGCGCGACCTGCGCACCGAATCCAACATGGTCAACAACGTGCCGACGACGTCCAGCGATCCGGCGTTCTGGCAGCACATGGTCACCTTCGGCATCTCGATCGGCCTGAGCGGTAACAAGGGGTGGAGCACCATCAGCGACGTGCCTGCGAATGCGACCTGGGAGGACCCGAACGATGCCGAGGATGGGGATCGTATCGATGACCTGTTGCATGCTGCCGTAAACGGGCACGGTACCTTCGTGACGGCGTCCAGCCCTTCCGAGTTCACTGCGGGCCTGACGCAGGCACTTGCCGCGATCTCCCAGCGCACCAGTTCCTTCTCCAATGTCGCCACGAACGCCGCCTCGGTTCGTACCGGTGGCAAGGTGTTCAGCGCCAGCTATGTCTCCGGCTTGTGGACGGGCACCGTCAAGGCCTGGACCTTGGATGCCTACAACAATCCGACCACGCTGGCGTGGAACGCCTCGGTTCCGGGCATCGCGACGCGCAAGGTGTACACCTTCGATGGTTTCGGGGGGCAGCTGTTCCCGACCTCGTCCCAGATCAGCAGCCTGACGCGCACGGGTGGTCCCGTGGACTACCCCGTGACGGGCAGCGTCAACGCCAGTTACCTGAAGGGCGACGCATCCAATGAAGAACGGAATGGCGGTCTGCTCAGGAACCGAACCAGCGTGATGGGCGATATCGTGGGGTCGTCGCCGGCCTACGTCGACGATACAGCGACCCTGTACGTCGGCGCCAACGACGGCATGTTGCATGCCCTCGACGCGGGCACTGGCCAGGAATTGTTCGCGTATGTGCCGTCGATCATCAACATGGCCCACCTGCGCGACCTCAGCCGCGGCGACTACACCCACAAGTTCTTCGTCGATGGCCCGGTTGTGGTGACTAACCGCAAGTTGACACCGGGCAAGAACCTGCTGGTGGGTGCCCTTGGAAAGGGCGGCAGGGGTTTGTATGGCCTGGATGTCTCGTCGCCGGGAACCTTCGATGGTAGCGGCGTGAAGTGGGAGTTGGCGCAGACGTCTGGCAACAACATGGGGCTTGTCACCGGCCGCCCGATTCTGGCCAAGGTCAAGTCTGGAGCGGTTGCAGCGATCCTCGGTAATGGCGTGAACAGCCCCAACGACAAAGCGGTGCTGATCGTGGTCAACGCCGAGACTGGTGCCGTGATCCGCGAAATCGACACCGGTGCCGGATCAGCCGGAGCGCCGAATGGCCTTGCTGCCCCGACCGCAGTGCTGGGTCCGGATGGAAAGGCGGTCGCGTACGCTTACGCTGGGGACCGTCTTGGCAACGTCTGGAGGTTCGACCTCACCAGTTCCAGCCCGAGTGGATGGAGCGCAACCAAGCTGTTCACGGCAAAGTCCAACGACGGCGCGGGTGCGGTGCAGCCAATCACTGGCGGTGTGACCGTGGCGACCGATCCCGCCACCTTCAAGCGCTGGGTATTCCTCGGGACCGGCAGCTTCATCACGACGACAGAAGCGGACGACAAGACCCCCTTGGCGCAGAGCATGTACGGATTCATCGACGATGGCACCGCGAGCGTGGTGGCTTACAGCGACCTCGTGAAGCGGACCATTGGAAACACGGGCGCAACCCAGGATGGCTACCCGGTGCGCACCTTCGAAGCAAAGTCGAGCCTGCCTGACAACAAGAAGGGCTGGTTCGTCAACTTGCCCGGGAATGGCGAACGCATCGTGCAGGACGCACAAGTGGTCGCGAACATCCTGGTGACCGCCAGCATGATCCCGGAAGGCGACGCCTGCGAAGCATCCGGTACCGGCTACATCAATGCGCTGGATGCGTTTACGGGCACCAGCGCAGGCTCATCCTTCTTCGACCTCGACGGCGATGGAAAGACGGATGACACAATGGTTGGTGGCGTACCGGTGGGTTCCGTCAACTTCGGTGTCGGCATGCCGACCCTGCCGATCTTCCTGGATGGCAAGCTGGTCGTCGGAGGAACAGGTGGTTCCGTGAGCGCGGAAAAGCCCGGTGCCGGCGGCATCACCCGGAAGAGTTGGGGCCGCGTGTCCTGGCGTGAACTGAGGGCCGACTGATGGAAAGTGTGCAGATGCCTGGGATGCCGCGAGCCACTGCGCGCGTGGGGGGGTTCTCGCTCATCGAGCTGATGGTGGTGGTTGCGATCATAGGGATCCTCGCCTCCATCGCGCTTCCCAGCTACAACGACCACCAGCGCAAGACCCGTCGTGCAGCCGGTGCGGCCTGTGCGACTGCGGTGGCGCAGCAATTTGAGCGCTTTTACACGAGCAATCTGACCTACGTGGGGGCGGTTGCCAACACCGCCATCTGCGATCCGGAGGTGCTGACGTTCTACAACGTCACCGCGGGCGGTGTCGCCGCCAAGACCTACACGATCTCGGCGGCGCCCACCGGCAAACAGGCGGGAGACGGCTGCGGCTCATTGAGCATCAACCAAGCCGGCACCAAGAGCCCGGCGACCGCGGGCTGCTGGTAATTCAATCGTGTGCGCATCGGTGCGAACATGAGGCCGAAAAACCCGCCGGAAGGCGGGTTTTTCATGAAGCGTGGAGCCCAGGGTGTTGTCGAAAATGCCCTCGCCAACGCGCTGGCGCAGAAACTGCAAGTTTCTCGTCGCCGTTCCCGTGCCGGTTCCGACGCCAGGCAGGGCAAGTTCGAAGGAACGCATCGAACATTGGCTGCGAAGTGGTTATGCCGGAAACGATGAAGGGCCGCCGAAGCGACCCTAAGTCATTGAAACATTTGGCGCCCGAAGTTGGACTCGAACCAACGACCCCCTGATTAACAGTCAAGTGCTCTAACCGGCTGAGCTATTCGGGCGGGGAGCGCATTGTAGACGGCCTCATCGGGGTCGGCAAGCCGCGGCGCGCGTTCCCGTCACCCGGGGCAGGGCATTCGTGCGCTGGGACGCTCGCTGCGCGGCCTGCCCATGTTGTTCACGATGACCTGGCCGAGCAGTTCCTGGCGCGAGTTGCAGATGGAAATGGTGAGGTTTGTCCCCGCGCTTCGCCCGTCCGGGAGGTAACGCAGCTGCTGCCTGCCATT
>JBDKHE010000373.1:0-3871 GCA_039797805.1 Verrucomicrobiota bacterium | reverse complement strand
ATCCCGACGGCGTCTACTACGTCAATGTGAACGAAATTCCGTGGATCTTGCAGATGGTCGAGACCCGGCGCGCCGATGGCACGCCGTTGCCCCGCGGTGAACGCGACTACCTGATCCACTGTGCCGCGTGTCACGGCATCGACCGCGCCGGGATTCCTCTCGCCGGTTTCCCCTCCCTCCTCGACGTGGACAAGCGCCGCACCCCCGCTGAAGTGATGCAGATCACGAAGACCGGTTTCGGCCGCATGCCGGCGTTTGATCGCATCCCGGACCCGCAGCGTGAGGCAATCCTGGCCTACGTGTTCGGCAAAACCGTGACCACCGGAGGACGCCCTGACGAGGCCGGGGGCGCGGCCAAGGCGGAGGCGAAAAATCCCCCACCCTACGCGTTTGGCGGCTTTCGACGCTGGACGGACCAAGCGGGGTATCCCGCGATCAAGCCGCCATGGGGGACGTTAAACGCCGTCGACCTCAACACCGGTGAACTCAAATGGAAGGTGCCGCTGGGCGAGTATCGCGAGTTGACGGCCCGCGGCATCCCGCCGACTGGAACGGAAAATTATGGCGGCCCGGTGGTGACGGCCGGCGGACTTATCTTCATCGCAGCGACCGCGGACGAAACGATCCGGGCTTTCGACAAGGACACCGGCGCCATCCTCTGGCAGGCGACGTTGCCGTTCAGCGGCAACGCCACCCCGAGTGTTTACATGGCCAACGGCCGCCAGTTCCTCGTGATTTCCGCCGGGGGTGGCAAATCCGGCCGTCCCGCCGGAGGCAGCCTCGTGGCCTTCGCACTGCCTTCCACCATCGCCCGTTAGCCGATTCAGGCCTGGCTCGCTTCCCGCACATGAAAAAAACATTCCTGTTCGACTGCTATATTGACCAAGCCGATGAGTTCAAAGGCAACCACCGGCCCGCCGGCGGATTGCGCGGCTGGAAATACCCCCCCTACGAAGGCGGCACTCGCGTGCCGTTCATCGCCCGCTGGCCCGGTCGCGTCCAAACCGGCGTGGACGACCGGATGATCTGCCTGACCGGCCTGTTGGCCACCTGCGCGGCCCTCACTGGCCAGAGACTTCCCGCCGGCGCCGGTGTCCACACCGAACTCGTCGAGCAGGGCATCTCCCATTCTCTCCCCCTCCGTGCCGGGGACTGGAAGTTCATTCCCCGTAGCCCGCAACAGGCAGTCTCCGGGATGGGCTTCGGCGCCAACCCCGCCGAGACGACCAATGTGATCGCCCGGCATCCCGACCAGGCAGCCACGCTCCGCGCCCGGCGCGAACCCATCAAGCGCGCCCACTGATCCATTTTACCCAGAACGATGCACTTGAAACACCCTTCTCCTCCAAAGACCCACGCACCAAATGGTGGAACCCGGCCTCCAGCCTGTTTCAATCCGGAACCATGCAGTCAAAATGTAGGGCCGGTGCTTGCCGCCGGGCCTTGGTTCGCACACGGAACGGTCCGCCGACTAGCCGCCGCCGCCAGGCCTATGGCGCCCAAGGCGGCGACCCTACATTTCACTCCTAGGAAACAGCCGTCCGGTCTTGCGATCCCTGTAGGTGGCGCGCTTGCGCGCAACGTGGCGCGCCAGCGCGCCACCCACATGGTGGAACCCGGCCTCCAGCCTTCGCCAAGGCTACGGCTGGCAGGCCGGACGGGTTGGCTGGAGGTGCGCTGCCTTGGCTTCTTCGCCGCCCTGCTCAGCGGCGCCCTGGCGCAGGCTGCCGACCTTCCCACCCCGGCCATAGGCGTCAAAGATCAGCTCGTCTTCTCGGACGACTTCGACCGAGCCGGCCTCGGCCCCGCGCTGAAATCCCCCATCCCGGCCTTCACCGTGGCCGATGGTTTGCTCAAGGGGCATCAGGAACGCGCGGACCACGGCGGCACGCTGGCGGCGGTCCTCCCGCTGCCGGATGGCAACACCATCATCGAAATCAAATTCCGCTTTGCCGGCGCCCGCTCCTTCAACCTCGCCTGCGATGACGTCGGCTATCGGGGCACGCATGCCGGCCATATCAGCCGCGTGAGGGTCCGGCCCGATCTCATCACCCTTTACGACGACAAGGAAGGCGTCATGCGCAACGACATCTATGCGCTGCGCCGATCAGGCGATCCGCAAAAAAAGGCGGAGGGCGAGCGACTGGCGGAAAAGGCCATCGTCAATATCCCGGTGAAACTGGAGCAGAACCGCTGGTATGCTTTCGCTCTCGAACTCGTCGGTGACCGGATGCGGGTGAGCATCGACGGTCAGTCCGTCGGCCAATTGCAAAGTCCCGGCCTGGCCCACGCGACCAAGCCCAACCTGCGCCTCAGCACCTGGGGCTCGACGCCGGCCCAGGAAACGCATTTCGACGACCTGCGCGTCTGGTCGGTAAAAACGACTGTGGGGAGTAATTAAAGCCCCCGGCCAACTCCAACTCTGTATGCCCGCTTTTTCTTCTCTTTTTTGTAGGAGCCTGCTTGCAGGCGATGCGGCGCGCCCGTTAACGAACCCCACCCTGAATCGCCTGCAAGCAGGCTCCTACAAATCGAACAAGCCTATAGCGCCTGTCTACCAAAGGCCGCTCCACCCCATTTCTATGAAACCTAAATACCCTACCTGTCTTAACGTCCTGCTCGTTTGGTGCGCGCTGACCGTGATGCTGCCGGCTCAGTCGGCGCCAGCCGCCCCGGTCCACTGGAAACCGAACAAGGTGCTCCTCGTGGTTGGGTCGCAATGGGCGGACCCCAACGGCGACATCATCGCGGGAAGCCTGGCCCACCCCCACCACGCCGCGGGAGACAAATTAACCGGACCGGTGTCGGGCGACACCTTCTGGCGGACGGCGGCTTTTCTAAAGACCTGCAGTATTCCCTTCGACATCCTGCGGCTCGACCAGATGGAGCTGCGGCTGAATTACTTTCTCGATCACCATCTCCAGCCGGCGTATGGCGCGGTGATTTGGGACGTCGATGCGGGCGCGATTCCAGCGCGCGACTTCGGGGTGATGAAACAGGTGGTGGCCGATCACGGCATCAGTCTGATCGTCCTCACCGATCGCGATCAGCCACCAGCGATTCAGGAGTTGCTCGGTCTGCAATGGGGCGGGTCTCCCGCCGTCGCCGACCCCGCCCCGTATCGCGTCGCCGGCGGGCACTACATCACGCGGGGACTCGAGGGCGAGCATCCGCCCTCGAGGGTTTCTGATGATTATCGCCGGCCGGCCGTGACGGCGCAGGGCGCGACCGTGCTGGCGACGTCCGGCGGCCAGCCGGCGCTGACCGTGCGGGAGACCACCGACCGTGCTTCGGTGATCTGGCTCGGCGGGGACCCGGCGCACATGCTCGAGGTCCAGCCGTTTTTGCTCCGCGCCCTGCGCCGGGCCGTGGTGCACGGCATCGGCTATTCGGTGTATCGCACCTTCCCCAAGACGGTCGTATTTCGAATGGACGACCCCACCTGCACGGCGATGTTCAAGACTTGGCATTTCCCGGCGCTGACGGAACAGGAGATCGTCGACTGGATCGTGCAACCGCTGCAGGAAAGAAACGCCGTCCTGCAACTCAACATGGTGCCGGGCCGGTTCATGGACACGACGCGGCGGGTCGAACCAAACTGGACCCAGGACTACACGGATGAAATCGGCGAGCGCCACGATCTGGTCTCCAACGGTCGCGGCTGGCGGCGGGGCATCGACGCCGGAGTCTTCGAAGTGCAGAGCCACGGCTGGACGCACCGCAATCCACATTGGGAAAAATACTGGGCCGCCGGCCCCGCCGGCCGGTTGGCCAACGCCTGGGGCGGCGAGTTCTATGATCGTCTCGGCAACACCGAGGTGCCGAACGCCATGCAGCTGTTCTCCATGAAGCGGTCCCGGGCGGCGCTCGA
>JBDKHE010000372.1:0-4524 GCA_039797805.1 Verrucomicrobiota bacterium | reverse complement strand
GTGAAGTACACCGACTACGCGATCGGCAAGTTCATCCGCGACGCCTCGGAAAAGCCGTGGTTCAAGAACACCGTGTTCGTGATCGTGGCCGACCATTGCGCTTCCAGCGCCGGCCGCACGGAACTGCCGATCCAGAACTACCACATCCCGCTCATCATCTACTCCCCGGGCGGGCACATCGCCCCGGGGCACATCGCGACGCTCACCAGCCAGATGGATTACGCGCCCACGCTACTCGGGCTGCTCAACTGGACCTACCCGTCGCGTTTCTTCGGGCACGATGTGAGAAAGATCGCCCCCGAGGCGGCGCACGCGCTTTTGGGCAACTACCAGAAGCTCGGGCTGCGGCGGGGCAACGACTTTATGGTCCTCAAGCCGGTGCGGCAGTCGGTGCAGTTTGTCTACAATCCAAAGGACTATTCCCTCACCGCGGCGCCCCTGAAGGAAGCCTTCCGCACGGAAACCATCAGCTATTACCAGGCCGCCAGCTACCTGTATGATGAGAATCTCTATCGCGAGCTGACGCCGGAAGAATTCAACCGTTACCTCCCGGCGTCGGGTCACGCCCCCGCGGCGCCCTAGTTCCCCCATCGCATCGGCGACCCCCAATGCCCATGAAATCACTCATTGCCGCCGGCATGGCGGTCCTCTTGTGCGCAGCTTCCACCCTATCGGCCGAGGATGATTTGTCCTCCGCCCCGACCGGCGCGCCCGTGGCCAAGGCCACGGACGATGACCTGCAGATGAAGGGCGTCTTTAACAGCGTGTTGCCGCGCACGGAAAAAAAGAATGCCCTGCGCCTCATTGTTCATCCCCACCTCGGTGACCTCACCAAGCGCGACCACATCCGCACGGCCCTCGGTTTTCGTTACGGTATCAACAGCCGCTGGGAGGCCTCGCTCGAAGCGGATGCGTTTTTCACCCATGGCCTGAAGAAGGGGGGCTTTTTTGAGGACAGCGGCTTTTCCACCCTGCACCTCGGTACCAAGTACCAGCTGGGTGATCCGCTCAACATCGGTTGGGACACCTCCGTTGGCATCAACTGGCAGCAGCCAATGGGCAGCCCCCCGCTTGATGTCACGGACGGTCTGCGGCACACCGCACCATTCATCACCGCCTCGCACAACCTGGCCGGTGCGCCGGGCTGGCGGGTGTTCACGGGATTCGGTTGGGACGCGGTTACGCAGACGACGACCCGCGGTGAGCTGGAGAAGAACGAACTGGGCGATGATTCCATCAACGTCACGGGCGGCGTGCTGTACGAGCGCGGTCCCGTCACCTACGCGCTCGAGACCACGTATGCCACCACGCGTTTCACCGCGCAGGTCAATCGCGATGTCTACACGGTCCGCCCGAGCATCGTCTGGGTGCTGCCGGCCAAGTACACCCTGGGCTCCAAGGGCAAATGGTTGCTGGGCCTCGGCCTGCGGCTTTCACATGGTCCTGACGGAAACGACGTCGGCGTGAACGCCAAGCTGCGGGTCAACTTCGACTTCAAACGCTTGCTCGGGCTGAAAAAGAACACACCGTAAGGCGCATGACTTTCCGACCTGCGGGCCTCGACCGCACGCTCTGGCCGGCCGTGGTTTTGCTGGCGGCAACCCTGGCGCTGTTTGAGTTCACCCAGCTGGATCTCTGGGTGCAGGATCTATTTTATGATGCCGCCGCGCGGCGCTGGCTGGTGGATGCGGACGGACCGCTCGGCCGCCTCGTGTTCTACAACGGACCGAAGGTCCTCATCATCCTCACGGCGATCGCCGTCCTGACGATGTCGGTGGGCCCGGCCCGCTGGCGCGACCGCCTGGGCTTTGCCCGGCGCGACCTCTGGGTGGCGCTCCTCACGCTGGTCGCGGTCCCCGTCATCGCGGGCTTCGGCAAGAGCACGACCGACACCTTTTGTCCCTCGGAGATCCGGCGCTACGGCGGCGACGTGCCTTATGTGAAACTTTGCGAACCCTATCCGGCAAACGACCGGCCGGAGCGGAAGGGACATTGTTTTCCGGCCGGCCACGCCAGCGGCGGCTTCGCGCTGTTGGGGTTGATGTGGTTGCGCCGCACGCGCGGTTGGAAAATGGGCGGGCTGTTGCTCGGCCTGGGCACCGGCTGGTGGATGGGAGGTTACCAGATGCTGAAGGGCGCCCACTACCTCAGCCACACGGTCGTGACGATGCTCCTCGCCTGGATCGTGCTGCTGCTCTGGCGCCGCGTGGTGCGGCCGGCGGCGGATGAGGTCTGATACCCATTACCGATTGGTTCTGGACTGTAGGGTCGGCGCTTGCGCCGCACCTTTTTCCTGACGAGGCATGCCGCAAGCGGCAGCCCGGCAACGACTCAAAGCAAATGGTAACTGGTATAAAATACACAGGGCCGTCCCTCGCGTGAGCGGAGAACGGCCCTGGTTGATTGCTGTTACTGTTTAGTTGAGCGCGAAGCGCGAGGAACCGTCGAGATCGACGATCGTCACGGGCAACGCGACCTTGCGGGCCACGGGCTTGCCGTCGACATGCGCAGGGGAGAATTTCCACTGCGACACGGCGGCGGTGACCGAGGCCACCAGTTCGGCATTGGCGCCGGGCGTGACCGACGTGATGGACGTTGGTTTGCCCGCCGGATCAACGACGAACTCGAGTTTTACCTGCTGACCGGCGAACTTGGCGCTGACGACCGGCGTGATGACGGAGGTCGGAACCGGGGTTTCGCTGCCAACGCGGCTGAGGTAGGACTCGACATAGGCCTTCTCGGGCGACCACGCCATCAAGGCGAGGGGAGCCGCGAGCAGACCGAGGCTGAGGACTAGTTTGGATTTCGTATTCATGGCTTATATACCCGCGGTGAGGCGGGGTTTGTTTTCTGTTCAGGCGAGACGCCACCACCGGCCGGAATGACCGCAGGAGAGCACCTCGTTCTGCCATCGCCAGCCGTTGAAGCGGCGGGAGACGGCAAAAGTTTGCTTTGGGGCAACCTGGCGCACGGGGAAACCGCACGGCCGGGGCCTGAGGGAAAAGTGCCACGAATGAATCCTGGCCGATTGCGGCAACCTCCTGCCGGAATCAGCCAAAGTGCAAAGAACGTCTATGGTTGCTTGGTATGAAGTCTCTTTCGACAAGCGTATCATAGCACATCGGGTGCCAACCCCTGTGTGCCAGTCTGGTTAATTTTACATTTCACGGTCTGATCACCCCAATCCGACCCAGCATTAGCCCGGATTCAGCCTTATTTGATCCGTAAATGATTCCAATTAAACGTTTTCCATCGTGCACAGATCTTCACCCCCTCAAAACCTGAAAGTCGACGGGCTCGAGTGCCAATCCGCGTAAAGCCTTGAACGATTCGGGCGAGGCCGTGTCTTTAGGGCATGATTTCCTCTTTGAGATCGCTGCTGGCAGGTTTGCTTCTGTTCTTGGTCGCGGCCGGATCGGCCGGCGCCGAGACCTTGTCCGAGAAAACCCTGAAGGACATTGTCTCCCGGCAGAAGGACATCCTCGCCCGGGCGGACAAGGAAAAGGACCACCTCGACGAGGCTTGGCTGCGCGGCGAATTGCAGAGTGTCATCAACAGTTACGACATCCTGATTCAGAAGTCCCCGGATTTCGCCGCGGCCTACGTCGCCTACGGCCGGTTGCTCGGCCAGGTCGGCATGACCCGCGAGGCGGTCGGCATGTTGATCAAGGCCAACCAGCTCGACGGGGAGATTCCGATGGTCAAAAACGAGATCGGCCGCTTTCTCGCCGAAGATGGCAAGATCGTCGACGCGTTGCCGTGGATCACGTCCGCCATCGATCTGGCGCCGAAAGAGCCGCTCTATCATTACCATCTGGGCAAGCTGTTGACCGAGGGGCGCGACGAGTTGATTGCCACCGGGCAGTTCACCCGCGTCAAGCTCGACCAGACCATGCTGGAAGCCTTCCAACGGGCGGCCGAGCTGGCCCCCGACAATTTCGCCTACGCCTACCGCGCCGCCGAGGCCTACTACGACCTCGAACAACCCAAATGGACCGAAGCCCTCGCCCGCTGGACCACCCTGGAAGAGCGGGCCAAGCCCGGGATCGAGCAGCAGACGATCCGGCTGCACGCGGCCAATGTGCTCATCAAGATGGGCCGGGCCGACCACGCGCGGGTGTTGATCGCTTCCGTGACCGAGCAACCGCTCCAGAAGCAGAAGCAGACTTTGCTGGACGAGCTGGCCAAGGCTGACGCAAAGTAACCCGTCATGGGTTTATTCAACCGACTCGAGCGCGCCCTGGGCCGCTACGCGATTCCGAACATCTCGCTCTATCTGGTGATGGGGCAGGTCTTGTTCTGGGCCGTCTCCTTCCTTGGCTATTTTGATCTGGAGCGAATCGCCCTGCTGCCGCTCGCCGTCCTGCACGGTGAGGCCTGGCGGCTGGTGACCTTCCTGTTCCTGCCCCCGAACGCCCATCCCGTGTTCATCGCCTTTGCGTGGTACATGTTCTTCCTGATGGGATCGGCCTTGGAAAGCTATTGGGGTGTTTTCCGCTACAATTGCTTCATTTTTCTAGGATG